>JBKHFQ010000163.1:0-3512 GCA_046540135.1 Halobacteriales archaeon | reverse complement strand
CGAGACCGCCTGCGAGGACGACGGGGGCGTCGGTGCGCTCGACAAACTCCGCCGCCGCCTCCCAGTCGGTCGTCTCGCCGGTTCCTCCCGCCCCCTGCGCATCCGTCGAGTCGACGATAACCGCATCGGCAGCATCGGAAGGCTCCTCGAACTCTGTGCGCTCTACGACCTTTGCATGCTCCGCCGCACCTTCGACGCCGACGCCGTTGTGAACCTGCACGGCGTCCGCTCCCGTCTCGCGCGCAAGCGATGCGGCGTTCTCATCGTCGTCGGGCATCGTGACCGCTACCGTCGTCACGAAAGGCGGCGTCGCTTTGACGAGTTCGCGCGTCTCTTTTCGCGTAAGCTTCCGATGCGTGTCGACCGGTACCTCGGTCACGAATCCGACGGCGTCGACCCCCGCCGCGACGACAGCGTCGAGTTCGTCGCGCGACGTTATCCCACAGACCTTGACGCGTGTCCTCATTACTGTGTCTCCGCGAGTTCGCGTAGCTTCTGTGCCGCCGCGCCTCCCTCAACGGCGTTCCGCGCTATCTCAACGCCTTCCTCGACCGACGAAGCGAGACCGGCGACGTAGACCGCCGCGCCCGAGTTGGCGAGCACGATGTCGCGTTTCGCGCCGTCCTCGTTCCCCTCGAAGATTGCGCGGAGGTCGCGGGCGTTCTCATAGGGCGTTCCGCCTGCGACAGCCTCGACGGGAGCTTCCTCGACGCCGATTTCGCCGGGCGTGAGCGTGTACTCCTCTACCTCCTCGCCGTCGACCTCAGCAACCGTCGTCTCGCCGTGGAGAGCAATCTCGTCCATACCGTCACCGTGTACGACCAAGGCGCGTTCGACATCCATGTGCGCCAACGAACGCGCCATGAGCGGGACGAGTTCGTCGTCGTAGACTCCCACGACCTGCGCCTCCGCTCCCGCGGGGTTCGTCAGCGGTCCGAGGACGTTGAAGACCGTGCGCGCGCCGAGTTCCTTACGCGGACCGATAACGCGTTTCATCGCCGGATGGAAGACGGGCGCAAGCATGAACCCGACGCCCGCCTCCTCTATCGCTCTCTCGACGGCGGGCGGTTCGGCGTCTATCTCAACGCCCATCTCCTCCAGAACATCGGCGCTCCCCGACGACGACGAGACGGAGTAGTTACCGTGTTTCGCCACCGCCGCGCCCGCCGCCGATGCGACGACAGCGCTCGCCGTGGAGACGTTTATTGTGTTGTAATCGTCCCCGCCCGTGCCGCACGTGTCGACGAGAGGCGAGGCGTCGGGCGAGATGGTGCGCGCCGCCGCCTTCATTCCCTGCGCGAAGCCGGCTATCTCCTCCTCAGTCTCTCCCTTGACGCGTAGGGACGCGAGAAGAGCGCCTATCTGTGCGTCCGTAGCATCCTCGAAGACAGCGTCCGCCGCCTCGCGCGCTTCTTCAAGCGTCAGGTCTTCGCCGTTGAGCGTCTTGTCTAAGTATTCCCGAACCATGATGTACAACTCTGTACCTTGGTGTACAGAGTAGTTCAGGAAGTAAAAGGATTGCTGATTACGGGACGCTACACGTGCCGTCGCTCTACGCTACACCGCGTCGGGTCCGCTCTTGCCCGTCCGTATCTGGCGAGCCTCGTCAACCGGCAGGACGAAGACCTTTCCGTCCCCGGGTTCGCCCGTGCGCGCCGCCTCCGTAATGGCGTCGACAACGTCCTCCGCGGGCACGTCAGCGACGACGCACTCTATTTTCGTCTTCTGGTGTAGGTCTACGGTGTACTCCTCACCTCGCCACTGGCTCTTCTTCGATGGCTGGCTACCGCGCCCGCTGACGTTTATGACCGTGATGCTCGGCGCACCCACCTCAACGAGCGCCCTCTTGACGTCGCCGAGCTTGTCGGGGCGTATGTACGCCACTATCATCTGTATCTCGCCGTCAGTCATCGGTCACACCTCCATCGGTGAAGGCGTTGTCCGCGGTCGTACCGCCGCCGTCGGAGACCGTCTCAGGTCCGCCGAACTCGGGGTACGTGTCGACGCCGTGTTCGGAGATGTCGAGACCCTCATGCTCGTGTTCCTCGGAGACGCGCGCCTGTCCGACCGCTTTGAACGCCCCGAAGACAACCGCGGTCGCGGCGACCGTCCAGACGGTGATGACCGCGACGCCGACGACCTGCGCGACGAGCGCGGACGCCGAGAAGCCGCCGACAGCTATGAACGGGTACGCGAGTATACCGAGAACACCCGCTGAGCCGTGCACCGGGAAGACGGCGCAGACATCGTCTATCTTCACCTTGTGCTGTATGAAGTTGAAGACGATGGGTAGCTGGGCACCGGCGAGTATGCCGATGGCGAGCGCTCCGGGCCATATGACGTCGTCGACGATGCCGGTGACGCTCACGAGACCCGCGAGCATGCCGTTTGCGACGTACAGCGTATCGACCTTGCCGTTCATGTACAGCGCGAGCGCCGCCGCGCCGACGCCGCCCGCCGCCATACCGAGCGTAGTGTTGAGCGCGACCAGACCGACTATCTCGAACGAACCGAGCGCGATTCCACCCTCGCCCGAAGCGAGAGGCGTCGCGGCGGTGCCGACGTTGAAGCCGTACCAGCCGAAGCAGAGTATCAGCGTGCCGAGTACGGCGAACGTCAGCGAGTGTCCGGTATGACGTTGACGCTACCGTCGGAGTTGTAACGGTCGATACGCGGACCGAGTATCCACGCGGCGGTCAGACCCGCGATGCCGCCGACAGCGTGGACAATCATGCCGCCCGCGAAGTCGTGGAATCCAAGTCCGGACAGGAAGCCGCCCGCCCACGTCAGACCCGTGACAACCGGGTATATGAGCGCCGAGAGTACGATAGTGTAACCGACGTATGCGCGGAGCTTAGCGCGTCCCGCGACAGCGCCAGAGACGATGGTCGCGGCGGTCATAGCGAAGACGCCGCCGAAGAGCCACGAAGTCCACTGGTTCGTGCCTTCGAAGCTCGTGTACTCAGCCGTCAGATGGCTGAAAGCACTCGAAATCGAGTATTCTCCACCGCCCGTCAGACCGCCGACGAGCGCCGATACCCCTGCGCCGACGAGGAAGAACGCGAGTATCCCCACGCTCCACGTCAGCATGTTCTTCGTAAGCTGGTTCGCTACGTTCTTGCTCCTCACCTGACCGGATTCAAGCATAGCAAATCCGGCGTGCATGAAGAATATGAGGAACGTCACCGTCAGCACCCACACCGTGTTGACGCCGTCGACCAGCGTTCCTACGTCCTCTACCTGTAGTACGAGTTCGTCTACCATGTTTTGTTACCTTGTTGCGCCTTCCAAGCCCAAACCTTCAGTTTTGGACGTTTGGGCATGTCTTTCGGCATCTACATCAAATCCACGTAGCTATAAAAGTATTACTAACTCATAACGCCGAATCATCATGGATTTGACCGAAGAACGTCCAGAAATAGATATGATGAAAGTTCGTGTCAAACCAGACTTCATCCAACGAAAGGCTTAGTAACTTGGAGTTCCAAAATATAGGTTCGGAAAACTGAACC
>JBKHFQ010000162.1:0-3522 GCA_046540135.1 Halobacteriales archaeon | reverse complement strand
CGCTGTCGACGCATTCGTCTTCACGTTCGCGGTTATGGTACTGCTGAGGGGCTTTGAGGCGAACGCCGTCTTCGCAGTCGTCATGGCGGTGGCGCTCGGTCTCTACGCGAGGTTTGTGTTGGGAGTCGTGGTCGAGGAGTACGCGGACGGTAACTACGTCGATACATCCGGTTCGCCGGCGTAGAATGTCGATATATCACCTTCCCCCGATACGGTGGCTCCGTCAGCTACGTATTATACAGCGACCATCCGGCGGCTACTTCTACCACGAAGAAAGGTGCATAACCCAGGGAATTCCATTCCCTGAGTCGTATACCCAACCGGTTGGATTAAATCCCTCCTGCCCTCGGCCAGGTCGTGTTTCGCAGAGGTGCTGCACTACTGTCCAGCTTACCTAATCGGGGTACCTCTCCCCCCGCTGTAGAGATTATCTGAGATAACTTAAACAAAATTCGTTGTTTTCGGTAAACTTGATGAAACATCGAAAACGTCTGTCGAGTCTGAACGGTCGGCGAACGAGCGTTAACGCTTACGTTCTTGTCTTTTCCAACTGCTCGTCGGTGACCCTTCGACCCCTCTCCTTGAACATCTCGAAGACCCCCTCCGCCCATTCCCGTACTGCGTCCGATTCGGATACGAGCTCGTACTCGTGCGCGCCCTTATCGGGTTCGAAGTAGCCCCACGCAACGCCGTGTTCGACCACCGTGAAACCGAACGGGTAGACGTCGCACTCGAATACCTCCATGCTCCCTGTCTCTAATATCTCCCCCCATCTCTGCGCGTGGCCTTCGACGAGATTTTGTAGAACCTCGGAGGTAAGAACAAGCTCCGCCCTCTTGTCCTGCTCCACGACGTACCTGTGAAACTGGTCTACGAAGAGTTCGCTCGACACCCAAGACACACCACGCGCAAGGTCACATTCGGAGAGGAACTCGTCAAACTCCTTGAAGACCCCGTACAGGTTGGTAGGTGTCGCACCGTAGACCTCTGCGTCCGCGAGTTCGCGCAGAACCTCGTCGTCCATCTCAAAGTCGGACTTGGTTACCACATCCAGGAATGGGTCGATGTCCGACGGTATCCCGTCGACGAGTTCGAAGGTGCTGAAAAGCGACGATACCTCCTCGTAGACCGGTCTGCCTTTGGGGGTCAGGGCGTACCTTGACTCCGCCCCGTCGCCCTCGGAGACATCGCTAACCCAACCCCTTCCTACCAGAGACCTTGACCCCTCCGCTCCGTTACGGGCGTCGTCTTCGAACTGACGGTAGAGCGTCGGCTTCGACACCTCGAAGCCCCATTCACCGTTCCCTTCCACGAAGATGTCGCGTAGTTCCCTCTTACTCAACGGTCCGTCCTTCTGAATCTCCGCAAGAACCGCGAGGCGTACCGGCGTCTGCGGACCGCCGAGATGCGAAAGAGCGTCGTACCGTTCCTCCAACTCATCTCGACATCCGGGGTCACCGGAGGCGGGTTCTTCGGACATACCTCAGACATCAACCCCCTCAGAAACGTATCCGTCTGAACTTTCCCTTGACGCGTCCCATGTGCCGTACATTCTCATACCTCCCTCGTGTTTGTCACTAATTTAGTTAATCCATCGGGTACGATTAAGCCTTCGGTTACTTGGAAAGCTGTTCAGCAACATTCCCTAACCTTATTACTGCGACGGCGTAAGCTTGAGACACGGAATGGGTCTCGAAGACGAGATACAGGAAATAGAGGAGGAGATAGCCGAGACTCCGTACAACAAGGCGACGGAGGAGCATATCGGGCGTCTCAAGGCTAAGCTATCGAAGCTCAAGGACGAACTCGCCGAGAAGCAGTCCGGCGGCGGCGGAGGCGGCGGCTACGATGTGCCCAAGCACGGAGACGCCACCGTCGCGCTCGTCGGCTTCCCGAGCGTCGGCAAGTCTACGCTCCTCAACGCGCTCACGAACGCGGAGAGCGAGGTAGGGCGGTACGAGTTCACGACGCTCGAGGTCGTTCCGGGCATGCTCAAGCACCGGAAGGTCGATATACAGTTGCTCGACGTACCGGGACTCGTTGAGGGCGCGAGCGGCGGACGAGGACGCGGCCGCGAGGTGATGAGCGTTCTGCGTTCTGCCGACCTCCTACTTTTCGTCGTCGACGTCTTCGAACCCGAGGGCTACGCCAAACTGCGTGGCGAACTACACGAGAACGGTATACGTATGGACACGTCGCCGCCCGACGTGCGTATACGCAGACGCGACCGCGGCGGCGTCGACGTACGCACCACCGACGAGGTATCGCTAAGCGACGACATCATCGAAAACACGTTACGCGAACACGGAATCGTCAACGCAGTCGTCGTCGTACGCGAGGACGTGTCCGTCGAGCAACTCAGCGACGCTATTCTCGACAACCGGGTCTACATCGACTCGATGGTGGCGGTTAACAAGGTTGACCTCGCCGACGAGTCGGTGCTTGAACGCGCACGCAACGCGCTCGCCGAAGAAGGCGTCGACTCGGCGGTCGGCGTCAGCGCGGAGGAGGAACTCGGTCTCGAAACGCTCAAGGACCGTATCTTTGAGGAACTAGACCTCGTACGCGTATACCTGCGTCCGCAGGGTGGCGAACCCGACTACGAAGAACCCCTCGTCCTGCGCGAAGGGGCGACGGTTGCCGACGTAACGGAGAAGATACACCGCGACCTCGGCGGACGTTTTCGTTACGCAAAGCTCTGGGGTGACAGCGCCAAACACGACGGACAGCAGGTCGGCGAGGACCACGAACTCGCCGACGAGGACGTTCTGACCGTCCTGACGAGTTAGACGAGTAAGAGGAAGAAGTTGAACGTCAGGTACGCGACAGCGACCATCACGAAGGCGTGTTTGGCGCCCGTCGAGACGCGTCCGCTCGTCATCTTACCCGCGATGAAACCGCTCAGGACCGCCTGTACCACCGTAGCGTGGTAGAAGAGGGTGCTGTACGCCATCGGGTCGAAGTCCCCCTGTAACTGTGGCACATCGGACGCCGCTTCCCCCGTCGGGACCGCGGGTATGAAGACCGTGCTCAGTACCGCTATTATGACGATGAATACAGCGAACGAGACGTAGATGACGACCGTGTAAAGCGACATCTGGTCCCTGCGGTGGCGCGCGAGGCGGTCGCGTAGCTTGGCGTCACGTTCGGCGATTTCGAGAACCCGTCCGAGTCTACCGCTCGCCTCCGACGTGTTGTTGAGAAGGACCGTCGTCCGCGTCACAGCGGGCGAACCCGCCCGGTTCTCGAAACGCTTGAGCGCGTCCGTCGCCGTCGAGTTCAGCCTTATATCGCGTCCCAACTTCTTTACCTGCTCGTTTAGCACGCCGAGGTCGACCTCGCGGAGCGAGACGAGGGACTGTAGGAACGGTACGCCCGCTTGGTTTATGCTCGACAGCCTTCCGAGAAGTTCGGGAAGACGTTCCTCAACGCTACGCAGGTATTCGGCGCGTGTCTGGTACAGAACCGCGTAGACGAAGAGCGATATCATGGTCGCTTCCACCAAGGTGTCGTCGACCGACG
>JBKHFQ010000161.1:0-3523 GCA_046540135.1 Halobacteriales archaeon | reverse complement strand
GCGAGGTCCTCGTGCTGGTCGGGGCGGTTCTCGTAGACGTCCTGGAACAGCGTGACCGGCGTCATCATCGCCTGGTAGGTCGCCTCGTCCCACATGCGATCGGAGCTGATGTCGACCTCGACGCCGTCGATGCGGACGGTCGTCGCCTGGGTCATCGCGATGGCGCCGCGGCCGGCCTCCTTGGCCGCCTCGAACTCCTCCATCGAGTCGACGATGTCGTCCATGCTCGGGACGTAGGCCGTAAGGTCGACGAGTTCCTCTACAAGTTCGTTCTCGTTGAGAACGAGTTCGTCGCCGCCTACTTCGAGTTCGTAGCTCTCGCCGTTCTTTTCGAGGTCGATACGTTCGCCGTTGTAGACCTGCGCATCGCCCTCGTCTTCGAGTTCGACCGTACGACCGTCAGCGTCTATCGTCCAGTAGCCTTCCTGAGGCGGAAGAGGCGTCTTGTTCGCGACCTCGACCTGTCCGGGCGTGAGCGACCAGATGCCGAGCATTCCCATCGCGGAGTTCGCGGTGATACGGTCCTTGTAGCCCTCGACGTCGCGTATGTCGTCGAACGGACCGTCGACGGCTATGAGACCCGCGGCGCTCGCACCCCGCGACGTGTTGTGTCTGAGTTCCTTCCATTCGGGGAGCGCACCTGTCGGCGTGATGGCGCGCATGTCCTTCGTGTAGTCGACCTCACCGTCGACCAGAAGGAACAGGCGTTCGAGGTTGTTCGTCGGCTTACCCATCTCGTCCCGCAACTCGCCCATCGCCAACTCAGCCTGTCCGCTCTCGATGATGACCGACATGTTGAGCGAACCTTCCTCAAGACCGTACTCGTTCTCAACGATGGTGATGAACTCGTCAGCCTTCTTCCAGTCGTCGATGTCGCCGACCTCAGGGATAACGAAGCCGTCGATGTTGTCGACCGCACCCTTGTCGGGGTCAGCGATTTCGAGCATGTGCTGAAGACCCTTGTACCGCGTACTCGGGTCGTCCCGATGCCAGACGACGCGCGGATGTATCTCGCCGGGGAACTCCTCTCCGTCGTCGGCGACGACCTCCGCGATGTTCTCCGCGCCCTCGTCGCGCATGTTCGGTGCCGTCGCGTCTTCGTTGTCGGGCACCCAGACATCGGGAGCCTGCATCCCGCGTAGCTGTATCGCCTTACGTAGCTTCTTCGCCGAGTCGTCGACGCCCTGTTCGGCGGTAGGCGTCGTGAAGAACGTGCGGACGAACTCGCGTCCGTGTATGCGTGGTTCCGGCATGGTGGAACCGTGGTCGACGCCGGATATATTCCTTTTGTATTGGATTCGGACCGCCGCGGGATACCGTGGACGCGGAACGTACGAGCCTCCCGATACTCTACGTCGGTCGTCGAAAACAGGCGGGAGTTTTATTTATGGTCGCTCTCTATCCCATCTTACTCATATGTCGAAGATAAGGGTTGTTCTGCGACTCATACAGGCGACGCGCGTACTTACCCCGTTGATGATAACCCATATACGCGACAGACGCCGTTTCCTCCTGTTCGGGGGCAGACGCGAGCTGAGCTACGACCAGAGGAAGGCGCGTGCCGAAAGGATGGCGGACGCATTCGAGGAACTCGGCACGACGTACATCAAGTTGGCGCAGTTCATGACGACGCGTCCCGACCTCGTGCCGCCTATGTACGTCCGCGCGATGGAGCGCCTACAGGACGAGGTACCGCCGGAGGACTACGACAAGGTACGGAAGCTTCTCAAAGAGGAACTCGGCGAACCTCCGGAGGAGATCTTTGACTACTTCAACGAGGAGGCTGTTTCGGGAGCCTCCATCGCGCAGGTCCATTTCGCGGGTATCGACGGTGAGGATGTCGCCATCAAGGTTCGCCGTCCGGGTCTCGAAAAGACCGTTCAGGCGGACCTCGCCGTACTTAGCTTCTTCGTGCCGTTCGCGCGCCGTTTCCTTCTGTACATGGGTCAGGAGTCGCACGCGGAGTCTGCACAGGGGATAGCGAAGGAGCTAAAGAAGACGATACAGGAGGAGATGGACTTTGAGCGCGAGGCGAATATAATGACGGAGATTCGCGAGAACATCGAGCGCGATAACCTCGACGACCGCGTCATCATCCCGTACGTCTTCCACGAGTACTCGACCAAGAAGGTTATCGTGATGCGGTACGAGGAGGGGATCGCCGTCAAGCATACCGAGAAGCTGGAGCGTGAGGGGCACGACCCGGAGGAAATCGTCGATGCAATCGCCGACGCGTACCTCCATATGGCGTTCAAACACGACGTTTTCCACGCCGACCCTCACCAAGGCAACCTCGCCGTAGCGCCCGATGGACGCGCCATAATCTACGACTACGGCATCGCGCAACGTCCGCCCAAGGACATACAGGAGACGTGGAAGGAGATGTTCATCGGCGTCGGCATGCACGACTCCGGACAGGTTGTCGACTCTCTGCAAGAGATGGGTGCGGTCGACCAGGGCGTTGACCGCGAGACGTTGCTTGAGGTCGCCAACGTCATGATAATGGATATATCGGGTCAGGGGCTTGACGACGCCGACATCGAACGAATAGAGGCGAAGGTTGACGAGACGCTTTACGACTACCCGATGAAGTTCCCTCAGGAGATTATCCTCGGTATGCGGGCGACTTTCGGCATCGAGGGTCTCTGCGCCGACCTCGCGCCCGAATACGACTTCAGTCAGAAGCTACACGACTTCTTCCTCGAAGATATCGACGAAGACCAGGTCCCTGCGCTCTCGCATGTCGGTGAGGGTCCCCAGTACCGCTGGCTCGACGAACTCGACAGGTTCCTCGGTAGCGTGCAGACTTCGCTTCCCGTCCCGTACCTCGACAGCGACCGCCCGGTCACGGCGTTCATACTCGACAACGCGCGGTTCCTACGCGTCGACCTGATGGACCAAGGCGAACCCGTCCAGAATGGACACACAGAAGCCGACAACGTGCAGGTCGACATCGGCACCGACGATATCAAGGAGGAGGTTCAGGACGAGATGAAGAGAAGCGGCAAACGAACCTTCTACACAATACTCGGCGGCACGTTCGTACTCTCTGCCGCCGTCCTGCACACGGGTGGTTCGTCGCTCGCGCCGTACTCGTTCGGTCTCGGCGCGCTTCTGTTCCTGTTCGCGTGGCGCTCGTTCAAGGAGCGCGACACGGGCGTCATGGGTCCCAAGTACGTCGCCACACGCCACCGTATCGAGCAGTGGGACGACCCGGAGGATGACGAGCAAGTCGAGGCGGACGTCGACGAGACCAACGGCGAGTTCGAACGCGTCGACGGACGTGACGGCGCACCGCGTGGGTTCGACAAGGACGGCGCAAAGGAAGCGCAGGTTAGGTAGCTTAGTTTTCCGACGTTTACCGGTCGGTACAGAACCGTCTATACGACGGGTAAGTAAAGGCTTGAAAAACGGAAACGACTACGTCGTTAGTGTCCGTCTTCGCCGGCGAAGCCCTCGGACGACTCGATGCGCTCCTTGGCGGCGGGGTCGAACTCCGTCTCTATCTCCTGGTAGCGGTCCG
>JBKHFQ010000160.1:0-3534 GCA_046540135.1 Halobacteriales archaeon | reverse complement strand
GAGCAAAGCTCGACAGCCCGCAAACCTACTGTTTGCGAAGGCATGCGTAGCATGCCTCACGAACTGAGCTTTAATCATAAAGACGGGCGAACTCCTCGTGGCTTTTGTCAGGCGACGCCTGACAAGCCCTCAAACTCCAGCGGAATTTGAGACTGTCAACGGTCCTAGCAAGTGCGGTGAAGAGAAAAGATCGGGTTTGGAAATCAATAGCCCCACCGAATTACGCCGATCCCGTTTCCTACCCCCCTCCCTCACTACGTTCGGCGGTAGAGGGGTCACGTGTCCCAAGCTTCTTGCGGGTGCTTCGGAGATTCTCAAAGCGAGGAAGCGTGAGGTGTCACCCCAACGCTTGACTGATATCTCCCTTGGCTTGAGGGTTTCATTCCAGCGTGTGAGCCATGCGTAGCATGGCTCTAACAGGTCGAGCGGGTTACGGTCGATGGGAAAGTCCGGATTTGAACCGGAGTCCACGCGTCCCAAACGCGCGAGGATACCAAGCTACCCCACTTTCCCTTGGCACCCCTTCTCTCTGAGACGGCTTGTTACTTTCGGATACGGAAGACGTTTCTGTGCGTCGTCCGGTTTTTGACCCTCGCACAATTCGGAGGGGAGACGGAAGTTTCGAATTTCCGGGTATGCGCAGTTCTTCCATTCCTCGGGCAAAGAGAAAAGTACCCCGCACGACAAGAGGTAGTATGCTCAGCAGAGGCGACGCCGCGCCCGACTTCACCGTCGAGACGACACGCGACGACTTCACCCTCTCGGAACAAGACGGTCCCGTGGTTCTGTTCTTCTTCCCCAAGGCAGGGAGCAAGGTCTGTACGAAGGAGGCGTGTTCGTTCCGTGACTCTCTTGACGCATTCGACGGACACGACGCGACCGTACTCGGTGTCTCAACGAACGATAGCCTCGACCGTCTGCTTGAGTTCGCGGCGGAGAACGACCTCGACTACCCGCTCGCGAGCGACAAGAGCGGCGAGCTTTCGGACCGTTTCGGTCTGTCCGGGCTGCTCGGCCTTTCGCAGAAGGCAAAACGTGCGACGTTCGTCGTTGAAGACGGAAAGGTCGTCGCCGTCACGAAAGGGCTTTTCAGCGCCGAGAAACACGTCGAGGAGAGTCTGAAAGCCATCGAATGACCGACGAGAGCTACTTTGAGGAACTCGAAACGAGGCTCGAAGACGCAATCGAACTCGCCGAAAGGGCGCGCGAGCGCGGCGCGGACCCGACTCCTGAGGTCGAGATACCGGTCGCCAAGGACCTCGCAGACCGCGTCGAGAACCTCATAGGCGTCGAAGGCGTCGCCGAGCGCATCCGCGCGCTCGAAGAGACCGAGGAAAGCAGAGAGGACGTGGCGCTCCGTCTCGCAGAGGAGTTCGCAGACGGCGAGTTTCCGCCCGAGGAGCGCGACGAGAAGGCGGAAGCGGCGATACGTACCGCCGTCGCTCTCCTTACCGAGGGCGTCGTCGCCGCGCCTATCGAGGGAATCGACGGCGTCGACCTACTCACGAACGATGACGGAACCGAGTACCTGCGCGTTGAGTACGCCGGACCGATAAGGAGCGCGGGCGGAACGGCACAGGCGCTCAGCGTCCTAATCGCCGACTACGTCGGTTCGTCGCTCGGCGTCGACGCGTACAAGCCGCGCGAAAACGAGGTGGAGAGGTACATCGAGGAGGTCAACCTGTACGCCAAGGAGACCGGTCTGCAGTACACGCCCAAGGACAAGGAGACGCGCCTCATCATCGAGAACTGCCCTATCTGTCTCGACGGCGAACCCACGACCGAGCGCGAGGTATCGGGCTACCGCGACCTGGAGCGTATAGGCACCAACCGCGGGCGCGGCGGTATGTGTCTTGTCGCCGCCGAGGGTATCGCGCTCAAGGCACCCAAGATTAAGAAGTACGTTGACGCCCTTGACATGGACGGATGGGACTGGATAGACGAACTCATACACGACACGTCGGAGGGCGACGACGAGGGCGACGACGAGGTGGAGATAAAGCCCAACAAGAAGTTCCTCAACGACCTCACCGCGGGACGCCCTATCTTCTCGCATCCGTCGCGCCCCGGCGGCTTCCGTCTGCGTTACGCAAGGGCACGTAACTGCGGACTCGCCGCTTCGGGCGTCTCACCCGCGACGATGGTACTTTTCGACGACTTCCTCGCCGCAGGGACGCAGGTCAAGACCGAGCGTCCGGGGAAGGCGCAGGGCGTCGCGCCCGTTGACGGAATCGAAGGACCGACCGTCGTACTGTCGAACGGCGAGGTACGGCGTATCGACGACGCCGACGAGGCGCGGCGCGTACGTAACGGCGTCGAACGCATACTCGATGTGGGCGAGATGGCTGTTCCGTACGGCGAGTTCCTCGAAAACAACCATCCTCTCGTTCCCGGAGGTTACACTTACGACCGGTGGGTGCAGGAACTCTCCGAAACCGAAGCCGATGTCGACGAACTCGTCCAGGCGTTCGACCTGCACGGACTCGGCGCAAGACAGGCGTTCCGTCTCGCGCGGAAGTACGACGTTCCTCTACATCCGCGTTTCACGTACCTCTGGCACGACATCGGGAGCGACGAGTACGCGACGCTCGTCGACGCGTTGCGACGGCGCGCCGAAGATGAACTCGTCTTCGACGGTGACGCCGCCACGGTTCTCGAAGGGTTACTCGTCCCGCACGTGCAGGACGAGGAGGTCCGCGTTGAGGGCGACCACGCCTACGCGCTCGGCGAGTGCCTCGACGCTGAGGCGGCGGACGCCGCGGACGATGACACGGCGCTCCCCGCGGCGCGCTCCGCGGCGGGTGTTGGGATACGTGAGCGCGCACCGACGCGTATAGGCGCTCGGATGGGACGCCCCGAGAAGTCGGAGAAACGCGAGATGAACCCTGCGGTGCACTGCCTGTTCCCCATCGGCGACGCGGGCGGTTCACAGCGCGATATCGATGAGGCGGCGTCGCACGCCGAGACGATGCGCGATACTGTCGGAGAGATAGAGGTGAGCGCGGGTGGACGGCGATGTCCGTCGTGCGGAAACGAGACGTACGAGACGGTCTGCGACTGTGGGGTGCACACCGAACCGGTGTTACGCTGTCACTCCTGCGATATAGAGGTCGATATCGGCGTCGACGAGTGCCCGCGTTGCGAAGGCGGGACGACGACTGTGCGAAGGTTCGATATACGGATAGACGAGAGGTACCGTGAGGCGCTGGATAACGTGGGTGAACGCCCGTCGTACGACATCCTCAAATGTGTCAAGGGTCTGACATCAGAGCGTAAGACACCGGAGCCGCTTGAAAAGGGCGTCCTGCGCGCCAAGCACGATGTCTCAACGTTCAAGGACGGCACCGTCCGGTACGACATGACCGACCTACCCCTGACGGCGTTCCGTCCCGACGAGGTAGGCGTCTCCGTCGAGCGTCTGCATGAGATGGGGTACGAGAAGGACGAGGACGGCGAACCCCTACGCGACGGCGAACAGGTTGTCGAACTCAAGCCACAGGATGTCGTCCTAAGCCGCGACTCCGCCGAGCACCT
>JBKHFQ010000159.1:0-3544 GCA_046540135.1 Halobacteriales archaeon | reverse complement strand
ATTCGTCAATCCATTCGTCGCTCGGAAAATCTACTGCCATCTTTGTTACACCGTGTCGGTACGGAGGCGTGCCTGTCTATTAAACCTGACTATGGTAGTGTTTCACAATACCGAGACCTCCCGCGTATGACCCGCACAAGATTTATGCGCGCCGCCCACCGTGACAGACCATGGACCTAGGGCTTGACGACAAGACCGCGCTCGTCACAGGCGGTGCGGGACGTATCGGAAGCGTTGACGCAGAGATACTCGCTGAGGAGGGCGCGGAGGTCGTCGTTCTTGATGTCGACCTTGACGGAGCGGAGAACGTGGCGGAAGGAATACGCGACGACGGCGGCGACGCCTTCGCCGTAGAGTGCGACCTCACGGACCGCGAAGACGTACGCGAGACGGTCGAAGGGGTACGCGACGACACGGGTGGCGTCGACGTTCTCGTAAACAACGCCGGCGTCGTCGACGCTGTCGGACGCGTTGAGGGCTACGATGACGACCTCTGGGACCGCGACATGGCTATCAACCTGACTGGGACGTACAACATCACCAAGGAAATCTTCCCCGCGATGTGCGACCGCGGATGGGGACGCGTCCTCACGATGAGCAGCATGGCTGGCTGGGAGGGCGGCTTCGGTCAGGTTTCGTACTCGACGACGAAGGCGGGTCTCATCGGGTTCGGTAAGACGCTCGCTCTCGAAGGCGCGCAGAGCGGCGTGACGTCGAACGTACTCGCGCCCAGTATCGTCGTTGGAAGCCTTTCCGACCTTCCCATCGACCAGCTCGAAAACGTCAACGAGAAATGGGCGGACATCGCGCGCACGACGCCGATGCGTAAGCTCGGCACGGAGGAGGACGTGGCGAACACCATCGCGTACCTTTCGAGCGAACAGGCGAACTACATCACGGGACAGGTCGTCGGCGTGACGGGCGGTATCGACCTTTTCGCGTTCTAGACTCTCTCTATCTCCTCGTCGCTCCAACCCGCCTCGCGCAGGACCTCGTCGGTGTGCTCTCCGTGCGACGGTAGTGACTCGTCCGTCTGGCGTTCGACTCCCGAACGCGTCTTCGCGGGAAATCCGATACGCGGCGGAGCGTCTTCCTCCTCACCACCGCGCACGAGACGGTCGCGCACGTCGTCGTCCTCCAACGCCTCGTCGAGCGAACGGACGGAGCGGAACGGAACGTCGGTGTCAGCGAACGTCTCGCGCCACTCCTCGACGGTCCGCGACCTGAAAATCTCGGCGACCTCCTCGCGCGTCTCTGCGTCGCCCGGATGGTCGGCAACGAGGTCGTCGCGCCCGACGGTTTCGCAGAACTCCGACCAGAACTTGGGTTCGAGCGCCGCGAGCGTCACGTCGACGCCGTCCTCCGTCTCGTAGATGTCGTAGCACGCGTACCCGCCCGTGAGCGCCGTCTCGCGCGCCCCCGCCTCGGCGTCGTCGGCGAGGGCGTCGGGAACAACCGCCTGCGAGAACGACAGGAGTGCCTCCGCCATCGACGCGTCGACGTACTCGCTCCCCTCCCCGCGTTCGCGTCCGAGGAGCGCAGAGACGACCGAGAGCGCGCAGAAGACGCCGCCAGCCATGTCGCCTACGGGGAATCCGGGAATAGCCGCGTCGCCGTCCCGTGACCGCGTCATATCAAGCAGTCCGGAGTGGGCGGCGTAGTTGAGGTCGTGCCCTGCCTCGTCCGACGCGCCGCCCTCCTGTCCGTAACCCGACAACGAACAGTAGACGATGTCCTCGTTCTTCTCGCGCACGTCGTCGTACCCGACGCCGAGACGGTCGGCGACTCCCGGACGGAAACCTTCGACGACGGCGTCTGCGTCCCATCCGTCGTCGTCAACGAGCGCGTAGAAAGCCTCGAGACCCGCGTCGTCCTTCAGGTCGAGCGAAACGCTGCGCTTGCCACGGTTCACCATCGAGAAGACGCCGCCCTCGCCATCGACGCGTGGCGTCGAGTAACGAGCGTAGTCGCCTTCGGGCGGTTCTATCTTGACGATGTCGGCGCCTAAGTCGGCGAGTAACTGCGTCGCATACGGTCCCGGAAGAAGTCGCGTCATGTCTACGACGCGTATTCCGTCGAGCATGGCGCACGTAACGGGCTAATCTATATATTACCACGGGTTCTTTGTGGGGTGTGACCGAACAACACGGAGGCGTCTCCTTCGGAGTCGACGAGGAGACGCGCCTAATCCTCGACAGCATAGACGAGTTCATCGAACAGGAGGTCAAGCCGCGCGAACAGGAACTCGGCGAGACGTTCGACAACCCGCGCCTGCGTAACGCTCCCGACGGCGAGGTTGCGCCCGAGGTAATCGACGCCGTCGACGAGATACGACGGGCGAGCGCCGAGGCGGGCTTCTACGCGATGAACATGCCAGAGGAGTACGGCGGTCAGGACGTTTCGAACGTCACGTGGTACCGCGCCAAGAGGCACGTCGCCGAGAAGGGGCGCGGTCTCTCGGAGTTCATTCTCGCGGGTCCCGAGGGTCCGAAGCCGTTGCTCCTACAGGCGGAGGGCGAACAGGTCGAACGTTACCTCGAACCCTGCATACGCGGCGAGAAGACGACGGCTTTCGCACTCACCGAACCGTCGGTGGGTTCGGACGCTCCGGGGATGAAGACGCGCGCCGAGAAGGACGGCGACGAATGGGTGATAAACGGACAGAAGCAGTGGATAACCAACGCACCGCACTGCGACTTCGCGCAGGTCTTCGCACGGACGACACCCGTCGAGGACGCCGGAAGGTACGGCGGTATCACGTGTTTCCTCGTCGAGTCCGACGAGTTCGAGATGGGTTCGCGTAACAACGCTGTCGGACTCGAAGGTCTGCAGGCGGAAATCGTCCTCGACGACGTACGTGTACCCGACTCGCGCGTCCTTGGCACCCCCGACGCAGCGTTCTACAACGCGATGTCGTTCCTTTCGCTCGGACGCCTCGAACTCGGCGCTACGGCGGTCGGCATGGCGCGCCACCTCCTCGAACTCTGCAAGGAGTACGCGGGCGAGCGCGAGGCTTTCGGACGCCCTATCGGCAAGTACCAGAGCATCTCCAACATGATAGCCAAGGGACGCGCGCGTAACTACGCCGCCGACTCCGCCGGCTTACACCTCGCGTACCAGATGGACGAGGGCGAACAGACCGTCGAGGAGTCGTCTATCTTCAAATGGTACGCGACTGACACGTTCTGGCAGGTGGCGGACGACGCCGTACAGGTACACGGTGCGTCGGGGCTTTCGGAGGACAACCCGTTCATGGAACATCTACATCTCGCGCGTATCCTACGTATCGTCGAGGGGACTGACGAGATACAGCTAAACACCGTAGCGAAGCAGAACGGTCTTCTGTAGTCAGTCCTCGGCTTCGGCTTCGTCTACCTCACCTTCGGCTTCTTCTTCGCGTAGCCGTTCGAGTTCCTTACGAAGCTCCTCGTTCTCCTGCTCAAGCTCCTCAAGCTTCTCCTCCTCCTCACCCTCCCTCTCGCCGTAGACTTCGTCGAGCTTGTCCACGATTTCGCGCCGTAGGTGCCCCTCAGCCTTGGGCATG
>JBKHFQ010000158.1:0-3587 GCA_046540135.1 Halobacteriales archaeon | reverse complement strand
ACCGCGCCCGACACCGGACACCTCTACGTCGCCGTCGACGACGACTCCGCGCCGATCGTCCGACTCGTGCCGGAGTGATCACGACCCGTTCGGGGACCTCATCGATCGGATGAGAGCCGCAAGGGCAGCGGATTGTCTGACACAGATTTATACGTTTGGGGGGATGAAACCGAGGTATGGCTGGGAACCGAGTGGAGGAACTCGAGGCCAAGGTCCGAAGACTCGAGGCAACGATCGAGGGGTTGACAGACGAACTCGTCGAGACGGTTGAGGAAGCACCGCGCCGCGAGACTCTCGGTTCGCTTGTCCGTCGCGTCGAGGAGAGCGTCGGCTCGCCGCGCGCGGGCGCGGTTGCGACGTTCACGGGACGCGTCCGCGAGGAGAACCTCGACGACGCCCGCACCACACGTCTCGAATACGAGAAGTACGAGGGCGTCGCCGACGAGCGCATGGACGCGATACGCGACGATATCGAGGCGCGCGAAGGAGTCTACGAGGTCGAGATGTACCACGAGACGGGCGTCGTACACGCCGAGGAAGACGCCGTCCATGTCGTCGTTCTCGCCGGACACCGCACCGAGGCTTTCCGTGCGGTCGAGGACGCCATAAACCGTCTCAAGGACGAGGTGCCGATTTTCAAGAAGGAGGTTACCGAGAACGGCGAGTTCTGGGTACACGACCGTCCGTAGCCGGAGGCGGCAGGTTTTTACACCGAAACACCGTACCGTATCCAATATGGAACGAAGAAGCTTCCTCAGATACGCGGGATTCGCCGGAACAGCGGGTGCGACCGGCATAACCGGATGCCTTGACGGCGGCAACGACGGAAACGAAACCGACGGTAACGACACAGACGACGCGGACGGCAACGAGACGAGCGACGAAGGACCTTCGGACCATGTTGAGGTCACCGCAGGACCTGATGGTGCGTGGGAGTTCGAACCCGAGGAGGTAGAGGTGGCGGTCGGAGGAACGGTCGAATGGTACTTCGCGAGCGGTGGTCACAACGTCACATCGCACCCCGACGCCCACAACAAGTGTGAGAATCCTGAAGGCGCGGAGCCGTTCAAGTCGTACGAGGGAGATGACCATATGTCTGTCAACGATGTCGACTCTACCTTCAGTCACACATTCGAGACTCCGGGCGAGTACACCTACGTCTGTACGCCGCACGCCACACAGATGGTTGGCTACGTCACGGTCGTCGAGGTCTGACGCGCGTAGTACGTAGACCAACGTACAGCTACGTAATTACGGGGGAAGCTTTATGTGTCTGTGAGAGAATTAAGGCTTAGTTATGTCACAGAAAGGTGAGCCTAAAGAGTCTACGTCCGACAGAAACAGGTATCTGGACAGACGCAGATTCCTTGCGGCGTCGGGTGCGGTAGCTGGCACCGGGGTACTAACAGGCTGTCTCAACGGCGGGGACGAGCCCGAGGATAACGAAACCGACGGCAACGACACAGACGACGGAACCGACGACAACGAGACAGACACGGGAGATGACGAGCCGGAGCGCGGCACCGTCGCGTACATGGAACAGAAGTATCCGGGTCTCGAAATACTCTCTCCCGACCCCGAGAACGCCCAAGCGGGTTCGAGGGGTGTCTACGACAACCAGTTCATCACGCCGCGCGAGGACCACTTCATACGTAACCACTACCTGTCGCCCGACGTACCCGCCGAGGACTGGACGCTCACGCTCGTGATGGGCGACGAGGAGATGGAGATGTCGATGGAGGAGATTATGGACGACTACTCGACCGAGACTGTAACACACACGATGCAGTGTTCAGGCAACGGTCGGTCGTTCTTCGAGCCCGGTGTTTCGGGCAACCAGTGGCACTACGGCGCTGTCGGTAACGCGGAGTGGACCGGTACGCCGCTGAGCGAGGTGCTGGAGGACGCGGGTGCCGACACGAGCGACGGTATGTGGCTCCGCGCGACCGGCGGCGACAACCCTGAGGGCGAGGACTACTTCACACGGTCGATACCGATGGAGAAGGTTATGGAGGACTGCCTCCTTGCCTACGAGATGAACGGCGAGCCGATGAGCATCGAACACGGCTTCCCTCTTCGTATCCTCGTCCCCGGATGGTACGGCTGTAACAACGTCAAGTGGCTCGACGAAATTGAGGTCATGGACACGATGGTCTTCGGTCCCGACTGGGAGGACCGTCCGGAAGCCTACACCGACCCCGATATGGACTACGACGGCGACGGACAGCGCACCCACACGCACTGGCAACAGTACGCGTACCGTGTCGTGCCCGACCAAGATGAGCGCGCCCTCCATTACGAGGAGATAGATATCTTCGACACGCAGGAGCAGATGGAGAACACGGACGAGATACGGAACGCCTACATGTACGACCAGCTCGTCAAGTCGACCATCGGTGCCCCCGGCGAGGATGCGACGATTGAGTCGGGCGAGTACGAGGTCTTCGGCGTCGCGTGGGCTGGCGACGATTCCATCGAGACCGTTGAGATATCGCCCGACGGCGGAGAGACGTGGGTCGACGCCGAACTCGTCGCCGACGAGCAAGACCGCGGCGGAGACTACTCGTGGACGATGTTCAGGTACATGTGGGAAGCCGAACCCGGCGACTACACCCTCGTCTCGCGCGCCACCGACGACCAAGGTCGTACACAGCCCCGAGAGATAGCGGACCCCGACGAAGGTTTACGCGGTATTGAGGACGACATGTATCCGTGGGAAAGCGGAGGATACGGCATGAACGCATACATGCCGCACGGAGTCGACGTTACCGTCGAAGAGTCGTAACGTAGCTACTCCGTCCCGTTCTCGTCCTCTCTCCTGACCTTCGGGCCTTTCTTCTTCTCCCAAGTTCTCGCGCTCTCGTCGCCCGGAGCGCCGTGTACGCCGAGTAGGCGTATTTCGAACTCGACCCTCTTACCCGCGAGTTCATGGTTGAAGTCGACCGTGACCGTCTCGTCGTCTATCTCCGTCACCCATCCGCTTCTGCCGTCCTGAGTCTTGGCTAGCTCCCCTTCCTCAACCTCGGCGTCGGCTTCCTCGAACATCTCGCGTGGGAACTCGACGACATCTTCGGGGTCGCGCTCGCCGAACGCGCGTTCGGGTTCGACGACGACCGTCTTCTCCTCGCCCTTCTCCATACCGACGACCGCATCGTCGAGACCTTCGATAACCTTACCCTCGCCGACCCTGAACTCCATGGGCTTGTAGTCGCGGTGGTCGTGGTAGATACCTTCTTCGAGCGCCACGTCGACATCCGTCGTGTCGAAGACCTCACCCTCTTCGGGTCCTTCGGCGATACGCCCGACGTAATGTATGATGGCAACCTGTCCTTCGTGCGCCGTCTCGGTCTGGTCATCTTTGTCCGACATGGCTACCTCCTCACCAGACCGAGAGCATGTCCGAGTTCTTCGAGGGCAAGCGACACGCCTGTCTCGACGGCGTCTGCGCTCCCCGGAAGGACGAAGACGACCGAGTCGCCGACGACGCCCGCTGTTGCGCGCGAAAGTATCGCCGCCGTACCGACCTCATCTACGCTTCTACGGCGGAACTCCTCGCCGAATCCGCGTATTTCCTTGTGGAACAGCGG
>JBKHFQ010000157.1:0-3594 GCA_046540135.1 Halobacteriales archaeon | reverse complement strand
CGACGCTCGTCGCCGGCACGTCGAACTCCTCGGAGAGGACGTAACGGAAACGCGCCGAGTCGAGGCGTCCTGCAAACCCGATTACCTTCTCGCGCGGTCTGTCGCTGACGGAGTACAGATGGTGGTTGAGAACGTCCATCGGGTTCGTCGTGAGGATGCTGATGGCGTCGGGCGCATGCTCCTCGAAGCTTTCGACGATTCCCGCGATTATGTCGCGGTTGGCGTCGGCAAGGTCGAGGCGAGACATGCCGGGTTCGCGCGGCTTGCCCGCCGTGACGACGACCACGTCGCTGTCCTCCGTATCCTCGTACTCGCCGTAATGGACATCGGTCGGCGAGTCGTACGCCACGCCGTGCATCGTGTCGTGTGCCTGTCCAACAGCGGGGTCCTCGGCGATGTCGACGTATACGACCTCGTCCGCCACGCCGCTCAACGCTATGTTGTAGCCCGCCATCGCTCCTACGGTGCCGCCCGCACCGACGATGGATACTTTGAATCCCATGCTTGAGTCTGTGGCAATAGGTAGCATAAACCTGATGAAATGCGTCCGCAGGCGTGAAGCGCAAGCTTATTTTTCGCCGGTAACGTGGTTTCGGTAATGGGATTTCTCGAAGACAAGTCACGCGCACGGACGTTCTACCGTTTCCTGTCGAAGGTCTACGACCGCGTGAACCCCGTCTTCTGGAACGAAAGCATGCGCGACGATGCGCTCGACCTTTTCGGCGTCTCGCCCGGCGAACGCGTCCTCGACGTGGGATGCGGCACGGGGTTCGCAACCGAAGGACTCGTCGAACGCGGCGCGGACGTCGACGGACTCGACCAGAGCGTTCACCAGTTGGCGAAGGCGCGCGAGAAGGAAACGCTCGACGACGTGAGTTTCGTACGCGGTGACGCCGAGAACCTACCTTACGCCGACGCGACGTTCGACAGAGTCTGGTCGTCCGGTTCCATCGAGTACTGGCCCACGCCCGTCGACGCGTTACGCGAGGCGCGGCGCGTCACGAAGCCCGACGGGCGCCTTCTAGTCGTCGGTCCGCGTCGTCCGAGCGGGCGTGTGCTTGGCGCAGTCGCAGACGCTATCATGCTTTTCTACGACGAGGACGAAGCGACGCGTATGTTCCACGAGGCAGGATGGGCGGATATAGAACACACGGTCATGGGTTCGGAGTACGTCGAAGACGACGCTATCGTGACCGTGGCGCGCAATCCTGAATAGGATCGCATCTCTAGCGCCTACATGGAGTTCGAAGACACTGTACACCAGGGAACTCAACGGACTGACGAAGGCTTCGACCTGACGCTCGACGAGGTGTACCTCGTCGACGCCGCGGGGCGAGTCGACTTCGGCGGCGGCGAACTGGAGGACGCGTCTCTGTCGCCGGTCGGTACGAAGAAGCGCGACGAGGACGATGACTACGGCTGGTGGAACCTCGACGCGGGGACGTACGTCATCGAGCACAACGAGTCGCTCGGCGGAGATGAAACTGGGACAATCAAGACGCGTACCGCCCTCCTCGAACGTGGCGCGTACCATCCGACGGTGCACGTAGCCGAACTGCCGCTTCTGCCGCTCACCGTCGGCGGCGACGGTCTGCGCCTCAAGGAGAACGCGCGCGTCTCGACGGTCGTGTAACAGCGTGGAAAGAGATAAACGGGCGTAGCATGTATCCGCAGCATGACGATAACCAAAGACTCCGACATACTTGGCGGGGAACCTCATATAAAGGGTAGACGTGTTGGTGTTCGGCATGTCGTCGAGATGGTAATCGAAAACGGTCGGACGCCTGCATACGTCTCGGACCAGCTCGGTCTTTCGATGTCGGAGGTGTACGGGGCGCTTTCCTACTACTACGACAACATTGAGGAGATACGCGCGGCGCGGCGCGAAAACGAGAAGGCGTTCGACAGGCTGAGCGACGGTTCTCTGAAACCGAAAAAGAAAGCCTGACCGCATGACAGACGGACCTCAGTTCTTGCTCGACGAACACGTGAGCCGTGTCTTTGAAACGGTACTTTCTCAGCACGGGTACGAAGTATGTCAGGCAAAAGACCGTTTCGGTGAGGAGATGGTGGACGAAGTACTGTTGAACTGGTGCCACGAGAATAGATTTTTGCTGTTAACGAACAACGCCGCAGACTTCGAGGAGTTACACGAAGAGTTGGACCATGAAGGCATCTTCCTGTACAGGGACCAAGACTTAATAGACAGAGATCCGGAGGGAACCGCGCGTGCCGTAGAGCAAGCTATTGAACAGTACGGGGTCGACGGTCTTGAGAACGAGGTTGTGACGCTCGACGAGTGGTACGACTGGCTACACGGGTAGCTATCCCTGCGACCCATGCTGGCGCTCGTAGTGGAAGAGGTAGTTCTAAGACTCACAATACAGGGAAATTATGTAATTAATACGCGGGCTCAGTTAAGCCTCTGTCAACCCAACACATAAGTTCTTACAAGTAAGATATATCTTACATGTCCGAAGTTGAGATGGTGACGGTCAGTTCGCGCGGACAGATATCCATACCCGCAGACTTGCGTAGAGAGATGGAGATAGGCGAAGGAACGAAACTACTGGTGGTCTCGGAGGGAGACAACATACTCTTACGGAAGGTAGACGAGTCTACTGTCAAAGACTCGTTCAAGGACATCCTGAGGCCGATGTGGGAGAAGGCTGAAGAAGGGGGTCTGGATGGAGAGGACGGGGAGGGCCTCGTACACGAGAGTAGGGGAGTCGAGGAGTGAGGATAGTCCTTGATACAAACGTCTA
Organism: Halobacteriales archaeon; assembly: GCA_046540135.1. Taxonomy (GTDB): domain Archaea; phylum Halobacteriota; class Halobacteria; order Halobacteriales; family Halorutilaceae; genus Halorutilus. The sequence goes on along the minus strand of JBKHFQ010000157.1, from coordinate 829 downwards.
CGTCTCAGTCACGCTCTCAAAGGGGAATCCTTACCACATACTCAACTCGGCCGAGAGAGGTGAAACAGACCTGTACATCTCCCCGTTCATACTTCACGAAATAGAGGATGTCCTGAACAGGGACAAGATACCGTTCGGGGAAAAGGACACAGAGAGGTTCGTAGATAAGGTCCTTACTATCGCCACTGTGGTCACACCTGATGATAAACCGGATGTGGTGGAAGACGACCCAAGCGATAACAGGATACTTGCCTGTGCGTTAGAGGCAGATGCGGATTATATCGTTTCGGGGGATAGGCATCTCTTTGAGCTAGGGGGGTATGAGGGAATAGAAATAATGGAGCCGACCGAGTTCAAGAGTTTGTTTATATAGGTACGTTCTGACTTAGTTGGTACGCAACTTTTGTTTGGAGATGGCTAGGAAAAATTAAAGAAAATTTGTATTACGAGCATAATGGAAGAGGTAGTTCTGCGCGTACCCTGCGTACTCGTCGAAACGGTCGCGGAACGCAGCGGCGGTTTCTTCGTAGCCGTCGCCGTCCATCTCGGGATAGTGCTCTTCGACGACACGTAGCATCCATGTGTCGAGCGGCACCGCCTCGCCGAATCCGAGAGAGAACAGGAGTATACAGTCGCCGACCTTGTCGCCGACGCCGACGAGGTCCTGGACTGCGTCGTGCGCTTCGTTGTACGGGAGGTCGCGTATCTCGTCCGGTTCGACCGCCCCGTCCGCGACCAAGCGCGCCGACTCAACGACGTACGGTGCGCGGTATCCGAGTGCGAGGTCGCGTAACGGTTCTTCGCCTACCTCGGCGAGCGTCTCGGGCGA
>JBKHFQ010000156.1:0-3668 GCA_046540135.1 Halobacteriales archaeon | reverse complement strand
TAGTCAAGAACGTCTCGATACCCGCGGACCAGGCGGAGAAGGCTTTCGACGAGGGCATCTACTTCGATGGCTCGTCCATCGAGGGCTTCGTCCGTATACAGGAGTCCGACATGCGGCTCGTGCCCGACCCCGATACGTTCGCCGTCCTACCGTGGAGGGACAAGGAAGACGGCGGAGCCGCGCGCCTTATCTGCGACGTAATCAACACGTCGACGGGCGAACCTTTCGAGGGCGACCCGCGGTACGTGCTAAAGCAGGCGCTCGAACGCGCCGAGGAACACGGATATACGGTCAACGCCGCGCCCGAACCCGAGTTCTTCCTGTTCGAGGAGGACGAAGACGGACACGCCACGACAGAACCCGCCGACTTCGGCGGATACTTCGACCTCGCGCCCAAGGACCTCGCGTCGGATGTCCGCCGCGACATCATCTACGGTCTGGAGGACATGGGCTTCGAAATCGAGGCGTCGCACCACGAGGTCGCCGAGGGTCAGTACGAGATTAACTTCGAGTACGACGACGCTCTTTCGACCGCCGACAACGTCGCCACGTTCCGTACTGTCGTCCGCGCGATTGCGGCACAGCACGACCTCCATGCGACCTTCATGCCCAAGCCGATTCCGCGTATCAACGGTTCGGGCATGCACACCCACATGTCGCTGATGGAGGACGGCGAGAACGCCTTCCACGACGAGGACGACGAGTTCAACCTGTCGGACACGGCACACTCGTTCCTCGCAGGAATTCTCGACCACGCGCCCGCTATTACCGCGGTTACGAATCCGACGGTCAACAGTTACAAACGTCTCGTACCGGGATACGAGGCGCCCGTCTACGTCGCGTGGTCCGACCGCAACCGCTCGGCGCTCATTCGCAAACCCGCGGCGCGTATCCCCGCGGCGTCACGTATCGAGGCGCGTTTCCCCGACCCGTCGTGCAACCCGTACCTCGCGCTCGCCGCGCTCATCAACGCCGGCATCGACGGTATCGAGCGCGACCTCGACGCCCCCGACCCCGTGCGCGAGAACATCTACGAGTTCGACGAGGAGAAACGCGAGGAGTACGGCATCGACGTTCTGCCCGGCAACCTCGGCGAAGCCATAGAGGAACTCCGTAACGACGAGGTCATTCTCGAAGGACTTGGTCCGCACGTTGGCTCCAAGTTCCTCGAAGCCAAGCAGTCCGAGTACGACGAGTACAAGGTTGAGGTCTCCGACTGGGAACTCGACAGGTACCTCGAAACGTACTGAGAGTTTCGTGGATTAAACTTTCCTACCGCACCATACGCTCGATAGGCGTCACGAGAATGTCGCGCGCACCCTTCTCGCGCACCGCGTTAATCGTCTCGTAGACATCGCTCTCCTCGACGACGGCGTGGACGGCGACCATCGAGTCGTCGCCCTCTACCCCCATAACCGTCGGACCGCCGAGTCCGGGCATCGCGTCCTTGACGGCTTCGAGCGAGTCCTCGGGGACGTTCATCATGAGGTAACGGCGGTCCTCCGCCTGTAGGACGCTTTCGAGCGCCGTGACGAGTTCGCGTATCTTTTCGTCGTCCTCGTCCTCGGGGCGCGAGAACAGGCGGACCGACGATTCGAGAACCTCGGCGACGATTTCGAGGTTGTTGACCTCAAGCGTCGTCCCTGTCGAGGTTATGTCGATGATAGCGTCCGCCATCCCTGCGTGCGGGGTGAGTTCGGTCGCGCCTGTGACGTGAATGAGTTCGACATCGACGCCGCGTTCCTCAAAGAAGGCGCGCGAGACGTTGGGGAACTCCGTGGCGACGCGCTTTCCGGCGAGTTCTTCGACGGTCGAGACGTTGTCCTCCTCCGGAACAGCGAGTACGAGCCTGCACTCGCCGAAGCCGAGGTCGAGGTGGTCAACGAGGTCGACCTCCGCCTCGCGCGTCTGGTCGAGACCTGTGATACCGACATCTGCGGCTTCCTCGGCGACATACTCGGGGATATCGGCGGCGCGCGCGTACAGAACGTCGATGTCGGGGTCGACCGTCTCGGCGTAGAGCTTCCGCTCCGCGCCGTTCTGAATCTCCAGACCCGCCTTTTCGAGGAGTTCGACCGTCGGGTCGTGGAGACGCCCCTTGTTCGGAACGGCTACTCTCATGGTCCGAACTTGCCGCGGTGCGTTCTTAACGCCGTCGAATCTTGAACGGTTACTGATAACGTCCGCGCCCCTCGATTTCGCCCAGACGTTCGCGTACCTCGTCGGCGCGCTCCCATGCGTAGCCCTCGTCGAACCCAGCGAGTACCTCGTCGTCGTTCTCAACCGTGCCGCGTACGGCGCTACGGAAGACGTGCAGGTCCATGCCGAAGTCCTCGACGTGATGCGTCGAGTACGACAGACCGAAGTCTACGAGGAAGACGCGGTCGGTGCGGTCGTCCGTCTCACGCACCGCGTTCCGCGTCGTAGGGTCGCCGTGCGCGGCACCTGACTCATGAAGACGGGCAAGATGTTCGCCGACGCGGTGCGCCTCGTCCGGCGTCACGTCGCCGCTTAGGTCGTCGCCGAGCGCCTCAACCGAGAGGGTAGAGTCGCGTACGTCGACATCAAGAACCGCCGGCGTCGGCACGCCCGCGCGTCTCGCCTCGTGTAGGGCACGCGCCTCGCGTCTCGTCCGTCGTTTGCGCAGACGTTCGCCGAGGCGTTCGTCGCGGTACGGCTTGGGTGTGCGCTCCTTAACGAAACGCCCGTCGTCGAAACGTACGTTCGCCTCAGCGCCCTGTACGAGCGCGTCTTCCTGACGGCGTTGACTCTCCGGCGCGTCGTCGCGCCATGTCACGCGCACCTCGTCGGGTCGCCAGTTCGGACGTACGTTGCTATCGTCGACAGCGACGGTTTCGCCCGCTTCGAGCATCATGCTCCCCGCGACGGCTATCATCGCGGCGTTGTCGCTCAGGAAACGCGGTTCGGGCGCGTGGAACTCCGCGCCGCGAGACTCGCACATCTCGCGTAGCATCTCGCGGAGACGTTCGTTGCGCGAAACACCCCCGCCGACGACGAGTTCGTCCTTACGCGTCAACGCGAGCGCGCGCTCCGAAACCTCGACGAGCGCCCCGAAGACGTGCTCCTGCAGGGAGTACGCGAGGTCTTCGAGAGCCACACCGTCGTCGTACCTCTCCTGCGCTGATGATACGACGCCAGAAAACGAAAAGTCGAGTCCCTTGACCGTGTAAGGAAGTTCAACGTAGTCGCCGTCGCGGGCGAGCTTTTCGAGCTTAGGTCCGCCGGGATGCGAGAGACCGGCGTGCCGCGCGAACTTGTCAAGCGCGTTTCCGACGCCCGTGTCGAGCGTCTCGCCGAGTACGCGGTAACGTCCGGCGCGGTACGCCGTCACGAGCGTATTCGCGCCCGCTGAGTCGAGCGCCACCGGGTCGTCGAATCCCGACGACCACCTTCCCATCTCGACGTGCGCCACGGTGTGGTTGACCCCGACGAGAGGAACGTCGAGACGTAACGCCGCAGAACGCGCCGCGGTTGCTGTGACGCGTAGGCATGGACCCAGACCGGGACCGCGCGAGAAGGCGACGGCGTCGATTCCGTCGCGCGCTTCGGCGGAGTTGAGCGCCCCTACTATTACGTCAACGATGTTCGAGGCGATATGCTCGCTCGCCTCACGCGGATGTATACCGCCTTCGGAGGGCGCGTACGGT
>JBKHFQ010000155.1:0-3722 GCA_046540135.1 Halobacteriales archaeon | reverse complement strand
AGATCTCGTTGTTGAAGACGATGTACGTCATGTCGTGGTTCTCCCGCGCCGTGTGCATGAAGTGGTTTCCGCCGATACCGTAGCCGTCACCGTCCCCGCCCGCGGCGATGACCTCAAGTTCGGGGTTGATGAGCTTCGACGCGCGCGCGACGGGCAGGGCGCGTCCGTGTATCGAATGGAAGCCGTAGCTCTCGAAGTAAGACGACAGCTTACCCGAACAGCCGATTCCCGTAGTGAGGAGGACCTCGTCGGGGTTCTTGCCCAGTTCGGTAAGCGCCTGCTTCAGCGCCTTGAGTACGCTGAAGTCGCCGCATCCCGGACACCACGTCGCCTGCGGTTCGAGCTTGGGGGTGTAGTCGTCGGTCTCTACCTCGCTTTCCTCGCCTATCGCGCTGAATGCACTCACTGTGGATCACCTCTTCCCTGTACGGATTCGAGACGTTTGACGGTTTCTGTGTCGCGTCCCTTACGCGACACCTCGTGCTGTATCTTGACGTTGTACGACGTTTCTACGCCGTCCTTCTCCGCGGACTCAACGGCGTCGACGACCTCGACGGGACGGAACGGGTCGCCGTCGTACTTGAGAATGCTCACCATGACATCACCGTAACCCGCGAGTTCGCGCTGGACATGGTGCCGGAACTGCGCCGTCGCGTTGTTCTCAACTACGAAGACGCGTTCGACGCCTTCGATGAAGTCGCGTACCGTCTCGGCGTCGAACGGAACCATGTCACTAACGTTCATCGCGGCAACCGACCATCCGTCGTCGGCGAGTTCGTCTACGGCTTCCTCCACGACACCCTTGTTGCTACCGAACGAGAGAAGCCCGTACTCGGCGTCGTCGTCTCCGTAGACCTCCTGATGTCCTTCGGCGTCGAGTTCGTCGCGTATATGGTCGAAACGCGTGAGACGCCGGTCCATCTGCCTCACGCGGTTGTCGGGGTCCTCGCTGATGTAGCCGTACTGGTCGTGCTCGTTTCCGCTCGTCTTGAACCGTCCGTTCTTCTGTCCGGGTATCGGACGCGGCGGCACGCCTTTCTCTGCGCCGTAGTCGAAACGCGGGAAGTCCTGTGCGCCGTCAGGCTTGAGTTCCTGCACCTCCTCCTCCGTGAGCGTCGCTCCCATCGACGGGTCGACCTCGCGGTCGAAGAACGACGCGGGGACGTTGGTCAGACCGCCCGAAAGCTTCTTGTCGTACAGGACTATCGCGGGCAGGTTGTAGCTGTACGCGATACGGAACGCCGTACGCGTCTGTTCGTACGCCTCCATCGGGTCACCGGGCGCAAGCACAACACGCATCGCGTCGCCCTGCGACGTGTAAAGAACGTGTTCGAGGTCGCTTTGCTCCGTCTTTGTCGGGAGTCCCGTCGACGGCGCACCGCGCATCGCCTCGATGAGAACGACGGGGGTCTCGGTACCTTCCGCCATTCCGAGCGGTTCGGACATGAGCGCGAACCCGCCGCCCGACGAACCGCTCATCGCCTTAGCGCCCGTATGGGACGCGCCTATCGCCATGCTCGCGGCGGCTATCTCGTCCTCGACCTGTTCGGCGACGCCGCCAAACTCGGGGAGCATCTTCGACATGATGGCGAAGACATCGGTCCAAGGCGTCATGGGATAGCCTGCGATAAACCGACATCCCTCGTCGAGAGCGCCGTACGCGATACCGTGGCTACCGCCGACGAGAACCTGCTCCTCGTCGTGTTCGCCGTCGGGGACGCTGACATCGTGGTCGGCGTCGTATTCATCGAGGAGAAGGTCGCGCGTATGGCGCAGAATCTCGACGTTGGATTCGAGTATGTCGCCGCCCATCGAGTCGGACATTACGTCCTCGATATTTTCGAGGTCAAAGCCTATCGCCGCCGCGGTTGCGCCCACGCCGGCGGTGTTACGCATGACCTCGCGCCCGTGCTCCTTCGCTATCTCGCGTAGGTTGATGGGGTAGACGTTCCAGTCGTTCTCCTCGACGCGTTCCTCAAAACGTGGAACATCGTCGGCATCTATGACGCCGGTATCGTAGACTATGACGCCGCCCTCTGCAAGGTCGTCGAGGTTCTCCGTCAACGGCTTTATCTCCTCGTTGCCGTAGACCGCCTCGTCGTCGGGCGAGCGTGCGAACGAGTCACCGAGAGCGAGAAGAACGTTGTACTCGTCGGCGCGCGACTTGATGTCTTCCGCGGACGCGCGCACCTCGAAGTATGTGTGACCGCCGCGTATACGCGACGGGTAGTGTCGGTGTGTGGTGACGTTGAGACCCGACCGCATCAACGCCTTCGTGAAGTTACTCCCGGTCGAGTCGATGCCGTCGCCGGAGCCACCGGCGATACGCCACACGATTTCGTTCTCGTTCATTAGGTTCGAATCACCTGAACTACTATATGGTCGACTCAGTAAGTAAACCCTTTGTTTGTGTTAACCAACTACGTCCGTCGTTCCATCCCCGTCGGCGAAACCGGCGACCGTCAGAGTGTTTAGAGCGGGCGGCGTATGTGCGGTATGAGCTACGACGAACTCGTCGAACGCGTAAGGAAGATTTCGAACGTCGGACACGCCGCAGGCGTACTACGGTGGGACCAAGAGGTAATGATGCCCGAGGGCGGCACTCCCGCACGGTCGAAACAGCTTTCTACGCTGTCGTCGGTGCGCCACGACCTTCTGACCGACGACCGGACGGGCGAACTACTCGACGCCGCCGAACCGGATGGGGAAGACGAGCGAGACGAGCGCGCCGTGGTGCGCGAGGTCCGGCGCGAGTACGAGCGTGCGACGCGTGTCCCCAACGAACTCGTAGAGGAGATTTCGGAGGCTACTTCGGAGGCTCACCCCGTCTGGGCGAGCGCGAAGGAGAACGACGACTTCGACGACTTTGCGCCGATGCTCGAACGTCTCGTCGAACTCCGGCGCGAGTACGCCGATTACGTGAATCCGGACGTACCGCGGTACGAGGCGCTTTTCGAGGAGTTCGAGCCGTATCTGGGACTCGACACCGCCGAGCGCGTCCTTTCGACACTACGCGACGAACTCGTTCCGCTCGTCGACGACGTTGTCGCGTCGGACGTCTCACACGAACCCCTGCCGTCGGTGGGGAAGGACGCGCAGGGGGAGATGGTGCGCGACGCGCTCGACGCCCTCGGCTACGACTGGGAACACGGGCGTCTCGACGTAGCGCCGCATCCGTTCTCGACGGGCACGCAGTTCGATGCTCGCGTCACGACGCGTTACAGCGACGACCCTCTCGACGCGTTGACGAGTACAGTCCACGAGTTCGGGCACGCGACCTACACGCTCGGTCTTCCGCGCGACGAGTACGGGACGCCCCTAGGCGAGGCGCGCGACCTTACGGTACACGAGTCGCAGTCGCGTTTCTGGGAGAACCACGTCGCTCGGACGCGTGCCTTCTGGGAGTTCTTCGCGCCGCGTTTCAACGAGACGACTGGCGAGGACGTGACGCCTCAGCGCGCGTACGAGGCGGCGAACACGGTCGAGGAGCACAACCCGATACGTGTCGAGGCGGACGAACTCACGTATCATTCGCACATACTCCTGCGTTTCGAGGTCGAGAGCGCCCTCATCGAAGGAGACATCGAAGTAGACGAGGTACCCGCGCTCTGGAACGAGAAGCACGAGGAGTACCTCGGCTTCCGCCCCGAGAGCGACGCACAGGGAGCGCTACAGGACATACACTGGTCACACGGCTCGTTCGGCTACTTCCCGACGTACTC
>JBKHFQ010000154.1:0-3783 GCA_046540135.1 Halobacteriales archaeon | reverse complement strand
CTACAGGAACGAGATAAACCCACGTCAGGGTATAGTCCGTCTACGCGAGTTCCAGCAGGCGGAACTGGAGTTCTTCGAGAAACCCGACGACTCGAAGGATATCGCGCCCGTCGAAGACGTTGAGGTACGTTTCTATCCCGTCGACGAACAGGAGGACGACGACGGCGAACCGTTCGTGACCACGGTAGGCGAGGCAGTTGAGGATGGCGTAATCGACGACGAGACCATCGCGTACTTCGTCGGTAGGTCGCAGGAGTGGTACGAGTCGATAGGAATCGACCCAGAGAAGCTACGTTTCCGTCAGCACCTCCCCGACGAGCGCGCTCATTATGCGTCGGACTGCTGGGACGGAGAGACGTTGACGACGTTCGGCTGGATTGAGGTCAACGGCGTCGCCGACCGCGCCGACTACGACCTACGCAAGCATGCGGAACACTCTGGAGAAGAGATGGGCGTCTTTGAGGAGTACGACGAACCCGTCGTGCGTGAAGAGACGACCGCCGACCCGGATATGAGCGTACTCGGACCCGAATACGGCGGCGCGGCGGGCGATATAGCCGATGCGCTCCGTGAGAAAGCGCGCGACGAACCCGACGCTTTCGACGCCGACGAGGTGACGGTAACCGTCGACGGCGACGAATACACCGTCCCGACGGAAGCGACAGGGTTCGAGCGCCGCGAGGTACGCGAGACCGGCGAGAACGTCCTGCCGCAGGTCGTCGAACCGTCGTACGGTCTCGACCGCATCGTCTACTCCGTCATAGAGCATGCGTACGACACCGATGTCGTCGACGACGAGGAACGCACCGTCCTGCGTATCCCGCCCAACGTCGCGCCGTTTGACGCCGCCGTCTTCCCTCTCGTATCGAAGGGCGGCTTGGACGAACACGCACGCGAGGTCCACGAAGCGCTACGCGACGCAGGAATGCGCGTCAAGTACGACGACTCCGGTGCTATCGGACGGCGTTACCGTAGACACGACGAAATCGGAACTCCTTTGGCGGTAACTGTGGACTACGACACGAAAGAGGACGGTACAGTGACGCTGAGAGACCGCGATACGACGGAGCAGAGACGTATACACAAGGACGATGTCGTCGAAGAGGTTCGGTCGGTGGTGGGTCGAGAATGAGCTTCGTAGATACGCTCGGCGAACGTATGTCGGAGGAGGAGAGTATCGCGCGCAGAGGCGTGCACTCCCTATCGAGCGTCGTCGGTCTCGCGTACGTAGTCGGTCTTCTACAGTGGAACGAGGTTCAGATTCTGACGGGCGTCGGCTTCGCGGTCATCGTTCTACTTGAGTTCGACCGCCTCGTGCTCGGAAACTCCCTTCTCGACCCTCTCTACCGTGACTACGAGCAGGAGAGTCCGGCGGGGTACGCCTACGCAATCACGGGGATGTTTCTCGCCGTCGTGCTTTTCGAGCCTGCGATTGCGGTTGCCGCGGTCTTCGTGCTCTCGTTCGCCGATCCCGTCGTGGGTCTGCTCAGCCCCAACAAGCTACTCCGCGTAAAGCCCGTCCCCGTACTCGCCGTTATGTTCGTCGCGTCGTTCGTCGTAATCGCGGCGACCGACGCCCTCCTGCCCGGTGTACTGAACGCCGTCTCTCCGATGGAGGCACCCCTCGGCAACCCGTTCCCGCCTATTGACCTGACCTACGCGCAGGCGGCGGTCGGTGCGGTCGGCGCGACGTTTGCCGACGGCGTCAAGTTCCGCGTCGCGGGCGACAAGCCTATCGAACTCGTCGAACCCGGCATGGAGGTCAAGGGATACGTCATAGACGACAACGTCACAATCCCGCTCTACTCCGGCGTCCTTATGACGCTCGTCACCATCGTCTGAGCGCCAACCGGGCAAAGCTATAACTCACACCGTGGTCAAGACCAGATACCACCTATGACCGAGACCTGCGAGTACGTCTTCAGCCCCGACGAGTGGGACGACCAGCACCGTTCGGACTCGGCGGTCGGTTCAACGTGGGAATGCCCGCATCCGACCCACGTCGACACCGAGTACTGCATCTTCCACCTTGAACCTGAGAGACGCGAACTACTCGGCGTGACCGAGTCGGATGTCCGGGATGCCTTCATGCGGGCGCTCGAAGACGCCGACTCGAACGAAGAAGCGCGTTTCATCGGCGCGACGTTTCCCGAAACCGTCGTAACCGACCAGGCGATCGCGGAGAACCAAGCCGTCGATGTCGTAGACCTACAGCATACTGTCTTCGAAGGAAAGCTCGACCTGACGAACGCCGTCGTCAGCGCATCGCTCACACTCGACTGCTCCGAACTCTTCTCGTTCAGCGCCCCCAACACCGTCTTCGAGGGCGACGCCTCGTTCCGCGAGTGTGAATTCGAAGGTAGCGTCAACCTCAGCGGCGCGACGTTTGAGGGCGACGCGTCGTTCAAACGCGCGTCGTTCGCTCAGGTCGCCGACTTCTCCGACACCGTCTTCGAGGGTGGTGCCGACATACGTTACTCGACCTACAAGGGCGTCGAGACCACGTTTCAGGACGCGCGTTTCGTCGGAGACGTACGCGCGAGCGGCGTTACGTTCGACACCGTCGACTTCACGAGCGCGGTGTTCGACTCCGACGCCGACTTCTCCAACACGTCGTTCAGGGACGAGGCGAAGTTCCAGTACGCCGACTTCGACGGACGTGCTACCTTCGAAGGTGCCGACTTCTCCGACAACGCAACGTTCCGCGGCGTCGAGTTCCTCGGAGGCGCGAGCTTCAACGACGCCTCCTTCCAAGACTGGGTCACGTTCCTCAACGTCGAGTTCGACGGTGACGCCGACTTCTCCGACGCGTGGTTCAAACGCGACCTCAACATAGTCGTCGAATCGGAGACGAACGCGACTCTCGACTTCTCGAACGCACGCGTCAACAAAGGCTCGTTCGAGATAGCACCGTACGACCCCGTCGCCGTCGACTTCACAGGCGCGCGTCTCGGCAACGTCAAGCTCTCAACCGACGGCGAAAAGAACCCGTTCGAGTACGTCCGTTTCCTCAATACTAAGTTCAGCGGCTTCCCGTTCTCCAAACACGCCGAAGCGCTTGCCGCGAACGACTACGTGATACACGAGACGTACATGCGTGCCGACGAGGAACCCGACCTCACCCTCCTCGAAAAGACGTACAGGCTCGCCTCTGAGGGCGCAAAAGACGACGACGAAGGTATCGCGTCGAAGTTCGCGAGCAAGGAGGCTAAGTACCGACGTGAGCGCCACAGACAGGAGGGCGACACGGCGCAGTTAGCCGCCGACTTCGTCCGCGACTACGGTGCGTACGCCGTTATACTCCTCGTAATCGCCGTAGCCGGTGTTGCGGGCTACCTGTTCCTCGGATAGCTCCGCAAGCCTAAGCTTATCCGACACGAAGACGTAACTACGGGTAGATGTCCGAGACAGAGGCGGAGGCGGCGTACATAGACCACGAGCTTCTCCAAGACGGTGTCGTCGAACACCGTATGTACCAGCTCCAGCTTTCGAGCGCCGCGCTCGCCGAACCGTCGCTTATCGTACTCCCGACAGGCGCGGGCAAGACGACCGTCGCGCTTCTCGTCACGGCGGCGCGTCTCAACCGCGAAGGGGGGAAGTCGTTGTTCCTCGCTCCGACGAAGCCTCTCGTAGAACAGCACGCCTCTTTCTACCGCGAGGCTCTCTCCGTGCCCGACGACGAGGTACGCGTCTTCACGGGCGACGTACGTCCCGATGACCGCGCCGACGAATGGGACGACGCGACCGTCGTTATCGCCACGCCGCAGGTTGTCGAGAACGACC
>JBKHFQ010000153.1:0-3853 GCA_046540135.1 Halobacteriales archaeon | reverse complement strand
CCAGCTTCTCTATATGCTCGCGCGAGTCCTCTACGTCAACGACGACCTCGATGTCGTCGCGTCCTATCTTGTCGAGGCTCGTCTCCAGCTTCGACGGTGTGCGTGCCATCGACCGGAAAGTCTCCATCAGGTCGTCCCATGCCTGTACGGCGCGTCCACGCACCTCCTTCTGGACGAAGCCCTCCTCGATGAAGAACTCGCGCGCCACGCCGAGGAAGTCGAAGTCGGGGTCGAGTTCGAGACAGACCCCCTCCACGATGGTCGAGACGCGGAGACCGAGCGCGATGTACGACGGAATACGTAACGGGTACTCGTAGACGGTCTCCTCGACCTCATCGAGTAGTTGCTGTACGCGCATCTCATCGACCTCGCCGCCTGACAGGTCTTCGATGGCTATCTCGATGACCTCGACCATCAGGTCGCGGTCCACGTCGCGGTCGAGCGTCCCCATCTCTATCATCGCGTCTATGACGCCCTCAGCGTCGCGGTTTGAGGCGGCGAGGTAGAAGTCAACGAAGGTGTCCTGTAACGACGGCGAGAGACGCCCGCTCATACCGAAGTCGTAGATGACGATACGTCCGTCGGCGTCGACGGCGAGGTTTCCGGGGTGCGGGTCTCCGTGAAACACGCCGTCGACCAACGTCATCTTGAGGTAGATTTTTTCGAGGTTGCGCGCCAACCGCTCGGTGTCGTATCCCAGGCGCCGGAGTGTCCCAACGTCGTTTATCTTCGTACCGCGTATGTACTCCATCGTCAGGACGCGGCGCGAGCACGCGGCGTCGTACGTCTCCGGCATACGGACACGGTCGTCGCCCTCAAAGTTGCCGCGTATCTCGTCCAACATCGCCTTCTCGCGCCCGTAGTCCATCTCCTGCTTGATACGGCGCTCGAAGTCGTCGGCAAGCCCCTCCATCGAGTCGGCGTGTGCCCCTTCACCCGACGCACGCGCGATACTTTGGACGATGGGTAGAAGGAAGTTTAGGACGCGCAGATCGGCGTTGACGAGTTCCTCGACGCCCGGACGGCGCACCTTGACGGCGACCTTCTCGCCCCTGAAGTACGCGATATGCACCTGTCCCAGCGAAGCGCCGGATATAGCGTCGCGCTCGAACGTATCGAACACCTCGTCCGGATTCCCGAGCTCTTCCTCGACTATCTGTTCGACCTCGTGGTACGGCGCGGGCGGTACGTCGTCCTGTAGCTCGATTAGCTCGTCTATGTACGTCTGCGGAACTATATCGGGGCGTGTCGAGAGAACCTGACCGAGCTTTATGTACGTGGGACCGAGGGCAAGGAGCGTGTCGGTAAGGCGACGTGCACGACGACGCTGTATCTCTGGCGTCGTCTCCCTTCCCGGACCGAACAGTATCCACCGGTTTCTGTCGCGTGCGTAAGTCAGCGCCAGCGGAAGAAACCGCAGTATAGCCTTTACGAGTCTCCAGTAAGCCCTCGCCATCCCGGCTTACCGTCTATTCCACGTCTATCTCGCTCGTCTCCTTCTTGGGTAGCCTGACGCGCAGAAGACCGTTCTCGTACGTTGCCTCGGAGTCGCTGTAGTCGACCTCAACGGGTATCGGTACCCTACCGCTCACGAAGTCGGAGCGCGCCTCCGCAACGTACTCAAAGCCTTCCTTGAGCGGCTTCTCGCGGCGCGCCTCGATGCGTAGGACGCCGCCTTCCTCGCCAACCGCCCCTCCCTCGTCGTACGTCAGGTCGAGGCTGTGCTTCTCGCATCCCGGCAGGTCGACGAGAACCAAGACTTCGTCTTCGCTTTCGAGTACATCGGCGAAGACAGGGATACGTTCGCCAACAACGCGCATCAGTTCGGCGCCTTCCTCCTCAAGGCGTCGTAGAAGACTGTCTGTGTCAATCATGAAACCAGAATAGAGTTTGTTCCATATAGTTCTTTATGTTGCGTATCACGGGACGTAAACCGAAAACCGGCATTGGCTGATGCGGGTGTCAGAGTCCTTCCGCAACCTGCTCGGCAACTTCGTGCGCCTTCTCCGCGACACTCTCCGCAACCTTTCCGTCGTCGACAGCCTCGGCGAGTTCGTCCTCGTCGACGACACGTGTCTCGCTGTCCACATTCACGACATCGACGTGTAGGTCGACGTAACGGACAGAGTCGGGGAACAGTTCGAGCGGAGTACAGACGTTGACGTACGTTCCTTTCGTCTCGCCGTCCGAGGACTCGTAGACCGTGGGGTATGCCCAAGCACCCTCCTCGAAACGCGTGCGTGCAACATCCCCTTTCTCGCGCTCCACGCCGAGTGCGTCGTAAACGCCGGACGAAGTTATACGGCGCTCGACGACCACCTCGCGCTCGTCGGCGTCCGCTTCGACTACTTCGCCGCTCCCGAGCGACGGGAAACGTCCGTCGGGTTTGCCGTGGACGATTTCGACCGTGTCACCCTCGGTAGGTCCGAAACGGCGTGCGACCGTCTCAAACGGTAGCGCATCCGATGGATTCGCGTCGTCAACGAGGCTTTCGGCTATATCGACGCCCGCCGCCGCGGCGTTGCTCGTAGCCTTGAGACGGTGGTGTCCCGCCACCGTCGTCGTTGCCTCAGCGCGCGCCTCGTCGAAGGCGGCGCGCCCTTCACGTCCAAGCCAGAGCCACGCGGCTTCGTCGTCCGTCGCATCCGACCCGGCACGCTCGGCGGCGTCCGCGACCGCCTCGGCGACCTCCTCCATGCCGGCGTTGAGTGCGTCGCGCGAGTAGACCACGCCCCAGTCAGACGGTGGTTCGACGCCCAGCGTCGCCACGGTGCGCGTTAGTTGCGTCGCGTCCTCCTCGTCACCGCCCTCGACGCGCGTTCCTCTCCCGCCGCGCACGAGCGTCACGAGTTCGTTTCCGACGCGTTTCCCCGCCGCGACGACGGGGTTACCGTCGCCCCATGGCGGCGCTTCGTCGACGACCGTAACGCGTAGCCCGTCGTCTTCTTCGACACGGTCGTTGGTCTTGGAGTACGGCAGGAAGCCGCGTCCGTCTTCGAAACGCACGAACGCACCTGAACCCACCGTCTCCTCCACGGCTGCGTCGCGTACCGCTCCGACTGCGAGGGCGTCGAATACGAACGAGTCGCATCCGGCGGCGAGCGTATCCGCGACCTCCCTTGCTCCCTCTCCGACAACGTAGACCCCAAGGTAGTCGTTCGACGGACGGAGTTTGACATCGGAGGAACCCTCGCCGAAGGACGCGTCGAAACGGTCGCGTATGGCGTCCGATGGCTCGACGACATCGTGACCGGCGTCAAGGAGGAGATGCGTAGCCGCCGTCGCGTAGACGCCACGTATCTTAACTCGCATACACCGCGTTCGGGCGCCGAGTTGAAATAAAGCCCGAAGACGTATGACGCCCCGCCCCGAACGCGAACCGTGTACGACGTAGAACGTTATCTCAGGATACGGAGCGCGTATGCACCCTCGTTTCTCCCGGACGGCTCGCTGATATACCTCAACGACACGACGGGAGCGACACAGGCATGGCGTATCGAAGAACCTCTGAGCTGGCAGTCGCAGGTTAGTTTCGGCGACGAGCCTATCTCGTTCGCGGCTGCGTCCCCCGAACGCGACGAGCTAATCTATGGACGCGACGAAGGCGGAAACGAGCGGACGCAACTGTTCCGCGTCGACTCTTCGGGCGGCAACGAGGTCGAGCTTACCGACGTGCAGGACGCCAAACACCGATGGGGAGGATGGTCGCACGACGGCGAACGGTTCGCGTTTGCGTCGAACCGACGCGACCAACGCGTCTTCGACATCTACACGCAGGGTCGCGCCGAGGACGACGCGACGCTCGTCTGCGAAACAGACGGCTGGTACAGCGTCGTGGGATGGCTCCCCGACG
>JBKHFQ010000152.1:0-3891 GCA_046540135.1 Halobacteriales archaeon | reverse complement strand
CCGTCACCTGCGTCCTCATGATTAAGGCGGAGGGCGACAGCCTGCGCGAGCTAGTCGAGGACCTTGCCGACGAGGACGCCTTCCTCAACGTCTACGAGGTGACGGGCGACTTCGACATCATCGCGACGGGCAAGTTCCGGGACACGGAAGAGATGAACGACACCATCAAGGACCTTCTCAACAGCCCGATGGTGCGCGAGACCAACACCAACGTCGTCCTCTCGACCGTCAAGGAAGGCGAGGACATAGAGTTCGAGTACTGAATGGGTTCGTTCGAGGACCATATGCGGTACGGCGTAGCGTCGTACGTTCTCGCCGTCGTCATCGGGGGCGGTGGTGTCGCGTACCTGTTCAGTCGTGGAATGGTGGGCGTTTCGGACGTCGTCGTCGCGGCGGTGGGTGGTGTCGCGGCGTTCCCGTTCGCGGTCGCAGGCGCGGGCTTTCCGGATATCGACCACCACGCGGCGCGTCCGCATAGGTTCTTCAAGAAATGGGTATCGGTCATAGCAGCGGTCGTAGGCGCGTACCTCCTTTTCGTGTCCGGCGTAGCAGTCGAGGCGGGTACTGCGGCTGTGGACGAGGTGGCGACGGCGTCGGTCGTCCCCGAACCCGTCGTGGGCGGCGGCGTTGCGGCGGTCGGCGGCGTCGCCGCGGCGGGCACCGCTTACCTCGCCGTCACGTACCTGAAGCCACCGCACCGCGGCGTTACGCACAGCCTGTCGACGGGCGTTGTCGTCGCCGCGGGCGTCGGTGTAGGCATCGGTTACGCCGCGTCAATGGTCGCCCCGCTCGTCCTTTCGGCGTCCCCTCCGATGGTCGGCGCTCTCGCAGGCGGCATCGCTGGAGGCGGCTTCCTCGTTGGATTTCTGAGCCATCTCCAGTGCGACGGTCTTCTCGTAGGCGTACTCCCCGACGCGATGTGACCGGCGTCGGTCGTAGATAGGCTTTTATGCCGCGGGGAATGATTCTTGGTTAGCGTGCTGTTGATACTCTGTGTCGACAGGGACGACGACGTGGGCAGGAAGGCGGGTATAGAGACCCCTGTCGTCGGACGCGATGCCGTCGAGGACGCGGCACGGCGTTTCGGCGTCGCCGACCCTGAGGACAGCGACCTCAACGCTCTGTTCCAGGCGTTACGTCTCTACGACGAGGCGGACGAACACGCCGAGATAGCCCTCGTGACAGGTAGCCGCGAAACCCACCGCAACTCCGACCGGGCGGTCGCGGCACAGGTCGACGAGGTCCTCGAAGACGTGGACGCGACATCGGCGGTCGTCGTCACCGACGGCGCCGAGGACGAAGGCATCATCCCTATCGTCGAGTCGCGTCTCCGTATCGACGGCGTCAGCCGTACGGTCGTCAAGCAGGCGGAGAACCTCGAAAACACCTACCACGTCCTGAAACGTCTGCTTGACGACCCAGATACGCGCGGGACGGTTCTCATCCCCATCGGTATCATACTCCTCATCTTCCCCATCGACGTTGTCATGAACCTGTTCGACCTGCCGAACGCCGCGCTCGGTATCACGGCGGGTCTTCTGGGTAGCTACTTCCTCATGAAGGGGCTAGGCATGGACGAGGATATCGAGCGTCTCAGCGACGCCGCGCGCGACGGTATCTACAGCGGAAAGGTCAGCCTCATCACGTACCTCGTCGCCGCGGGTCTGGTCGTCATCGGAGCGGCGAGCGGTCTGCGCGAGATACAGGAGTTCACGGCGCAGAGCGAGGCTGTCATCACGGGAGCGGTCCCTGTCGCCATGGCGTTCGTGCAGGGCGCGGTTGCGTGGCTAACCGGTGGCGGCGTCGTATCAAGCATCGGACGTATCGTCGACGAGTACATACAGCGCGAAGAGTTCCCGAGCACGTACCTCAACGGACCGTTCTACGTCATCAGCATGGGTCTCGCACTACACGCCGTCAGCGGTTTCATGCTCGGCAGGTTCGACGAGGTGTACCTCGCCGTCGCAGTCGTCATCTCCGTCGGCATCGGTATGGCAAGTACGGCTGTGTTCGGAGGTATCAGCAGGGGTTCAGTCGGCGACGGGGACGAGGTCGCCGAAGCAGAACTGGAGTAGAAACGTCGGGAGGGTCCTGAATCAAGAAGTTATCGACGCGACATCTATGTCTTCGGCTCCGCCATCGTAGACCATCTCGGCTGAGTCGGCGTCAAGCCTCTCAAACTCGACGTGTTCTCCCTCAACGCCGAGGGCTTCGACTATCGCTTTCTGTAGCTCCTCGCTACCGAACAGGTAGGTGTTTATCTTGGTAGTCACGCGCGTCTCGTAGCTTACGGTGACCGTGACGGAGTCGTCGCCGGAGTCGACGGTCGATACAGACTCTATCTCGATGGATTCACCGCCGGCGTCGGCTAAAACCGGCTGTGCGAGAAGTGCAAGACAGACGGCGACGAGTACAGCGTTTCTCAACTTGTAACGAGATACCCGCGCATCCTAATATACCTTCTCTTCTCAGTTCGACCTGTCTACGACAAAGTCGGCTAGAGACCGCATCTCGTCCACGGCGTCTGTGGCATCGAGCGTTTCGAGCGCATCGCGTGCGCGTTCTACGTGTTCGTCGGCACGCCCGCGTGCGAACTCGACGGAGTCGGCGAGACGTGCGTCGTTCTCGCGCGAATGGAGCGCGACAAGCGACGGGCGTTCGAGGACGGCGTCCTTTCCGACAGGCTTTCCAAGCGCCTCCTCGCTCGCCGTGTAGTCAAGTACGTCGTCACGTATCTGGAACGCGACGCCGAGATGGCGTCCGTACTCCGCGAGGGCTTCGAGTTCATCGTCGGAGGCGTCGCCCGCGATACCTCCGACCTTGCAGGCGGCGACGAACAGAGCGCCCGTCTTCTTGCGGGCGAGTTCGACGTAGTCGTCGGGAACACGCACGTCGCCCGCGAGCTCCATCGCCTCGCCCTCGCCGAGGTCCTTGACGGCGTCGACCATGACGGCGACGGCATCGCGATCGTCGATGGTTTCGAGCGCCTTGCCGAGAAGGACGTTGCTCGTAAGCACCGCGGAGTCGTGACCGAACCCCTCGTGGACCGTCGGGACGCCGCGGCGTACGTCCGAGCGGTCGATGATGTCGTCGGCGACGAGCGCGGAGGTATGGACGAACTCAACTCCGACGGCGAAACGGACCGCAGTATCGTGCTGTTCATCGGTCGGCGTGTCGTCGGTCACCGCCTCGCACGCCAGGAGCGTCAGCACGGGTCGGAGGCGCTTACCGCCGCTCGTCGAGACGTGGACGACGGCGTCGGCGAGCGATTCGGGTTCGACTGTGCGCGCCAGACGGCGTATCTCGTCGTCCACCTCCTCAACGCGTTCGTCGAATCTTTCCATCGGACCCGCTACGTCGGCGCGGCGCAAATACGTGACGAAAGAAAACCGTTAAGGAATTTCGCGGATGAGACACGAACGCGCGAGGGTAGCCAAGCCTGGAAACGGCGGCGGACTCAAGACCCGCTCCCGAAGGGGTTCGTGGGTTCAAATCCCTCCCCTCGCAGTGAGCGAGTTTTACGAGCGAACGAGAAG
This sequence comes from Halobacteriales archaeon, assembly GCA_046540135.1. GTDB lineage: Archaea > Halobacteriota > Halobacteria > Halobacteriales > Halorutilaceae > Halorutilus. Next base: position 355 of record JBKHFQ010000152.1, on the reverse strand, counting down.
GGGGTGAATTTGAACTAGTGAACGGAGTGAACGTCTCGCTGAACGTAGTGAAGCTAGGCAGTGAACGGAACGAAGTGGAGTGACCGTGTAGTGAGCGGAGTGACCGTAGTTCAAATCCCTCCCCTCGCAAACCTACTTTGTTTCCGGCTCAGAGTTCAGTTACTCGCTCAGAAGCGCCGCCTCGACGCACTCGGACAGATACCCCAGACCGTTGAGTGCATGAAGAGAGACAACGACGGCTAGGGCACCGACGGGACCCCCAACGAGCGCCTCGTTTTGCATGGAAGTGAAGCCACCATCACAGAAAAAGCCTTTATCTGTTCGGTCCGAGGTAGGGGTATGAGCGAGGTAGAAG
>JBKHFQ010000151.1:0-3893 GCA_046540135.1 Halobacteriales archaeon | reverse complement strand
GCGGTACACTCAATAGCACGATTCCCATTGTCAAACCATGCGAAATGCCCGAATACTTTCGATCGCGTTGCACAACCCGCGGGACGAAACCGACCCGACAGCCCGAGCGGCGCAGAACCTCGACAACATGTTCGCCCTGCTCGACGAAGCCGGGAACTACGACCCCGATTTTATTTGCTTTCCGGAGGCCTGCCTCCACCACGCAGCGCGTAATGACGGGCTCTTAGAAGAGATCGCAGAACCGATCCCTGGCCCCGCGACGGATGCCGTCGCCGAGAAGGCACGCGCGGAAGGCGTCGAGGTCCGCACGCATGTCGAACAGCGTTCGCCGCACGAGGCTGTCCTCGAATACGCCGAGGAGAACGGTGTTGACCTCATAGTCGTCGGCTCGCGCGGTAAGTCTGAGAAGAGACTACGCGACCGTCTTCTCGGCGGCGTCTCGACCAAGGTCGTCTATCTCTCGGACGTTCCCGTCCTCACGGTACGTTAACGTACGAACAGTTTGTACTTCACGTCCTCGCCCTTTATCTCCTGCAGAATACGGTCGACAAGCACCCCTGCCGGGTCGTGGAAGCCCCCGACTCGTTCTTCGAGGTCGTCGTAGCTCTCGAAAGGCTCGTACTTGCGTTCGTCGAGCACCGTGTTACGTATCTTCTCGCCCACACCGGGAAGAAGGTCGAGCTGGTGCATACGTATCGTGACCGAACCCGCCTCGTTGAAGAAGTCGACGAAACGGTCCTCGTCCTCGTCGACGATATCTTCGACGGCGTACTCAAGCTCCATCTGCGCCCCCTGAGTCAGGTCGGTGTAGTCTATACGCTGTTTGACGCGGTCGACGCGTTCGCGCTCCTCGTCGCCGACGTAGAGGCGGTCGCCTATCGTCACGTCTGCGTCGGGCTTCGGCAGAACCTCTAGGAGCGTGAAGCCGTCGACGCCGAGTCCGTGTGCGAGCGGTTCGTCGCTCGCACGGTCCTCCGAGCGTCCCGTAGGCATGTAGTCAAGTACGTAGACGTACTCCTCCCTGTCCGAGTCCTTGTCTGACATTCTGACACCTTCCTTATCCTAAGAACTCTTACTACCTATACTTGGCGACGGCGTTGAGTATCTCGTCCATCTCGTCGGAGTCGAGCGTGTAACGCTCCTTGGCGTATATCGAACGGAGTTCGTCGCGGTTCCGCGGCAGGAGGTCGACTATCTTGTGCGCCACGAAGTTGTCGACGGCTTCGAACTCAAGGAGCGTGTCGCGTAGCTCGTGCGCCTCGTCGCTGTCGAGTACGGCGAACTCGTTGACGTGTTCGAGCGAACGCCGGAGTTCATACGCCATCTCACGGTCGTCGTCGGCGCGCTCGTCAGCGATTTCGTTGAGCTTCTCCTTGACCTCCGAGACGGTCACGTACTCCTCGTCGAGCTTTTCCTTGACTATCATCCTTGTTCGACGAGGTGCTGGGGACGCACGAATACGGTCTTACGTGCGTCGCCGTCGTTTATCTCAACCTCGAACGCGCGTCCCTGTTCGCCGACGACAGTACCTGTCCGACCCTGAAACTTAGGGTCGGGGCGTCCTTCGGGCACGCTGGGGTCTATCTTGATATGTACCTTTTCGCCGTCGTCGAACTCGCGGACGGCACCGCTCGGCGGACTCGCTCCCTTGTCCCTCACCGAGTTGCTGAGCTTGTTTCTCGTGTCCGCACGGTTTCCTTTCGAGTTGGGCATACCGGGAGGTGGTCCGGAGACGACATAAGGCTTTTCGTACATAAACGCCGGCAAGCCGACAGCCCTTTACACGCGGACGAGACACGGCTTTCTAAGATGGAACCGCGGAGGCTGTGCTGATGTCGTCGGTACTGGTGGTCGTCGCCGTCGCGCTAGCCGCCGGCTTCTTCATGGCGTGGACGATAGGCGCGAACTCAAACTCGCCGCCTTTCGCCCCCGCCGTCGGCGCGAACGCGATACCCGTTATGCGCGCCGCGTTGCTCGTGGGCATCTTCGGCTTTCTCGGTGCAGTCCTGCAGGGCGCGAGCATCTCCGAAACCGTGGGAAACGACCTCATCAGCAACGTCTCTATCACACCCCTTGCCGCGGCGTCGGGTCTTCTCACCGCGGCAACGTTCATTACCCTCGGCAACAGGCGCGGCTATCCGATTCCCGCCGCCTTCACCGTCACCGGAGCTATGGTAGGCGCTGGTCTCGCTCTCGTCGGTGCACCAGCCTTCGGCACCTACCGGAACATAGCGCTGTTCTGGGTTGCCATACCGTTCGTCGGCGGCTTCATCGGATTTGCGACCGCGACGCTACTCCGTCTCGACGCCCTCCCCGAAACCGTCGGTGTGCCCGCGCTTGGCTTCGTGACGGGAGCGACGGTTGCGAACATGAGTTTCTCGTTCATCCCCGACGAGGAGCGTGCCCAAGGGACGACGGCGCGGTACGTCGCCGACTCCGTGGCTTTCGACGCTCCGTCGGTCGCCGGCTACGACGCCGTCGCGCTCGCCTTCTCGGTCGTCGTCGGTCTCGTCGTCGCCGCCGCGATACGCCGCTCCGTCGCGCGTTCAGTCGAGAACGGTGTCCGTACCTTCCTTGTCATACTTGGCGCGCTTGTCGTCTTCTCCTCGGGCGGTTCGCAGGTCGGTCTTGCGACGGGACCTCTCGAAAGCCTGTTCAGCGACGAACTCGGGATTTCGACCGTCTACCTACTCGGATTCGGTGCCGTCGCCCTCCTCCTCGGCGCGTGGACCGGCGCACCCCGAGTCGTTCAGGCTGTTTCGCGCGAGTACTCCGAACTCGGCGTCCGGCGCTCTATCTCGGCGCTCGTGCCGTCGTTCCTGATAACGCAGGCTGCGATATCGCTCGGTCTTCCGATTTCGGCGAACGAGGTCGTGATTTCGAGCCTCATCGGAAGCGGTCTTGTAGAGGGTTCGTCGGGCGTGTCGTCGAAGAAGATAGGCTACACCGTCGGCGTCTGGATACTGTCGCTCGTCGCCGCTTTGTTCACGTCGTACGGACTCTACACCGCTCTGTCGTCGCTTCTCGGCGTCTCTTAGCGCGCCCCGGCTTCCTCGACGCCTTCGAGCGCACCCTGCTTGAGTTCGCGCGTCTTCTCCTCGATATCCTGAACACCGTCCTCCATCTCTTCAACGAAGACGCTTCCCGCAACGACGGCGTCGGCACCTCCCCGTATAATCTCGCGCGCGTGTTCGCTCTCCGAGACGCCGAAGCCGACCGCCTTCGGAACGTCTTCTGCGTACCCCTCGACGCGTTCGAGTACGTCGTAGGTCGCGCCCGAAACGTCGTCGCGCGCACCCGTCGTTCCGAGACGCGCCTGTACATAGACGAAGCCCGAGACGCGTTCCATGATACGTTCGAGACGTTCGTCCGTTGTCGTAGGCGCGACGATGAAGACGAGGCTGACGCCGTGCCGTTCACAAGCCTCGTACAGCGCGTCGGACTCATCGACGGGTAGGTCGGGGACTATGATGCCTTCGATTCCTACGCTCTTGCAGTCGGCGACGAAGTCGTCAACCCCGCGTTGCATGATGAGGTTGTAGTAGGTCATACAGACGAGCGGTACGTCGACATCCGCCTCGCCGACCTTCTCGAAGTATACCGACGGAGTCATGCCGTTTTCGAGCGCGCGTGTGATGGCGTTCTGTATCGTCGGACCGTCGGCGATAGGTTCGCTGAACGGTAGACCCACCTCGATTACGTCCGCTCCGCCCCGCTCGAAAGCCTCTATCGCGTCCGGTACCGACCCGACGGACGGGTATCCGGCGGTGAAGTACGGGATAAGCGCGGGTTCGTCGGGGAGTTGGAGCATCAGGAACCCTCCCCGAAACCGACGTCCATATCCATACCTATCTTTTCCATCGCCGTTTCGAGGTCCTTGTCGCCGCGCCCAC
>JBKHFQ010000150.1:0-3954 GCA_046540135.1 Halobacteriales archaeon | reverse complement strand
GGGTCTTAAGATCGCGGAATGCGCAGTGAGGACCTGGTTCGCCGTTGTGCTTCCTGAAGGTTACGTGGTCGCAGTTGCCGCAGTAGGGGTCGTCGACGGTTTCGTCGCCTGCGTCGTCGAAGAGTTCGTCGTACGGTAAAAGCTCTACCTCGTCAACGGTGTCGTCGCCGTCAACACGTTCGCCGCGCTCGGTCTGCTCGCGGAGCGTCTTGACGCCTTGGTCGGCGTTTTCGCGCAGGACGACGTCCTCAACGGGCGTGTAAGCGACAGGTTCGTCGTCGTCATCGGCGTCTTCGCCGTTTGTCTCAGTCTCACTCAGCCTGTCGTCGCGCGAGGTCTTCTCCTTCAGCTCTTCAAGGTCGTCAGTCATCCGAGACAGCCTCCCTGCGCGCCTGGGCTTCGCTATCGCGGACCCGCTGTCGAAGCTCCTCGGCGTTCTCGGAGAAACGGCTTCGTGCGCGTTCACCGGTCTTCGAAGGTTCCTCTATGTCGTAGACAGTATGCCCATCGTTGGCGGCGTTGCGTATCTCCTGCGAAACGGGTATAGGGCGTCCGAGTACGTCGGGGTAGGCGTCACGGAACTCGCGTAGATACTCCTTCGAGAGCTTGGTGCGTCGGTCTATCTTGTTGGGCACGACCATCGAAAGTTCGACATCGACGCCGAAGTTGTCGTCCATCTTTCCGAGGTCCTGTTCGAGAGCTTCGAGCTGACTCGCCTCAAAGACGCCCGCCTCAACGGGGACGACGACGTTGCGCGCCGCCCAGAGTCCGTTGTACGTGACGTTGTTGGTGATGCCCGGAAGGTCGACGAGGACGACATCGTATCCGAGCGGGTCGACGTACTCGGTAAGGAAGTCGTCGAGACGCGAGTAACGGTCCGACGGAGAGTCGATGTTGCCGAGTTCTGCGTCGAGCGAGTCGAGTCCGGGGTGCGCCGGGATAACGTCGACGCCTTCGTCGGTTTCGAGTACCAGGTCATCGACGGCATCGTCACCGAGCTTCTCGACGATTATGTCCCACTCATCTTGGAAGACCGTCGATATGTTGGGCCAGTCGTCGTCCTCCGCTATGCTTCTCTCAACCTTGTCCCACAAGCCGAAATGCTTGCTCAGGTCGCCCTGCTTACCGGCGAGGTCGACGAGAAGTACGTCCTCGCCCGACTCCGCAAGCGCGACGCCGAGGTGCGCGGCTACCGTCGTCTTACCGGTCCCTCCTTTGTCTATGAAAGTCGCTACTCTCGAAGGTCTGCGCATACCGAAACTGTCTTTTACAGTTTCATAAGCCTACGTCAGACGCCCGTCATTCGAGGGCGTCAGCGATACGTTCGACGCGTTCGACGAGTTCGTGGGCGTCGCGTGCCGCGAGACGTACCATAGGCTCCTTACCGACCGCGCCGGCGTCGACAACGGCGTCGGGGAAAGCATCTCTTTCTTCCGAAAGCGACGCCGCGGTGTGCGCCGACCACTCCATCGTGCCGCCCTCACCCTCACGTGTCTCGTCGGGCTGTTCGGAGCGGTCTATGTGAACGACGTTCAGGTCTGTCGTTTCGAGAGCGTCGCGCACGGCGTCGTCGTTGCGTAGGTTGCACGCTGTTCCGGGTTCGTCGTTGAGTTCGTCGCGGAGAGCGAGTAAGTAACGCGCCGCGTGTCCCGACGCTCCGAGACGTACGCACGATGCGACGAAGCCATCGGTTGCACGGCGGATGCGTCCATCAACCGCGGCGACCTCGTCCTGTTCAAGCGCGTACGGCGTGGCGACGGCGACGTTCGTACCTACCTCCGGAAGTAGACGGGGGAAGCCGTCGACTTCATCCAAGCGGGCGAGGGCGTCACGGACGGCGTTGACGGCGCCGGTGAGCGCGGCGTCGTTACGGAGATGGACGAGATGATGGACGCTGTCCGCTCCCTCGCCGACATCGACGCCGTAACGGACGGCGCGGTAGATGAACGCCTCTGCGCTTCCGACGGCTTCGCGCAGGGACGCGCCCTTTGCGAGTTCGGCGGCGACGGCGGACGAAAAGGCGCAACCGGTTCCGTGTGTCGCACCGCCCTCAACGCGGGGCTTGGTGTACTCGGTCGTGCCGTCTTCGTCGGCGAGAACGTCCACGACATCGCCCTCGGATATATGTCCGCCTGTCACGAGGGCGGCATCCGAGCCCGCGTCGACGAGTTCGCGCGCCGCTTCCTTCATACTCTCCGACGAATCGACGGTCACGCCCGTCAGCGTCTCCGCCTCGGGCGCGTTGGGCGTGACGAGTGTAGCGTCCGGCAGGAGTTCGTCGCTCACCACCATCTCGGCGTCACGAGACAGGAGACGGTCGCCGCTCTGCGCCACCATCACCGGGTCGACGACGGCGGTTAAGCCGTGTTCGTCAATCTTGTCCGCGACGACGCGCGCTGTCTCGGCGTTGCTCAACATGCCCGTCTTCACCACCTCCACGTCGAAGTCCTCAACGACAGCGTCTATCTGGTCGGCTACGAACTCAGGTGGCGCGTCGTGGACCCCGCGGACACCCGTCGAGTTCTGCGCCGTAAGACTCGTCACCGCCGACGTGCCGAATACGCCGAGGGACTCCATAGTCTTGAGGTCCGCCTGTATCCCTGCGCCACCGCCCGAATCCGAACCCGCGACCGTGAGCGCAACGTCACTGTCAGCCATGGTCAAAGCGACGTTCTATAACAGGATATTACTACCGGATTGTTAACGGGCGACGGTAACGGTTTTGTCACAAGCCCTGTAACGACGTACATGGAAATACTCGTCGTCGGCGGAGCGGGCGCTATGGGCGGATGGTTCGTCGACTTCTTCCGCGACCGCGGCTGGTCGGTCGACGTTTCCGACCCCGACGCCGACGGAAGCGTTTCCCTCAAAGACGCCGACGGGTACGACGCCGTCGTCGTCGCCGTGCCTATCGACGCCACGCCCGACGTAATCGAACGGGTAGCGTCGCGTATGGAAGACGGCTTGCTGATGGACATCACAAGCGTCAAGCGCGAACCGGTCGAGGCGATGCGCTCCGCCCCTGAAGATGTCGAACTCCTTGGCACGCATCCCATGTTCGGACCGTCGGTGCGTTCGATGCGAGGGCAGACAGTCATCGTCGTCCGCGAACGCACCGGACCGCTTGCCGAACGCGTCATAGACGCCTTCGCCGAGGCGGGCGCTAACGTACAGGAGGCGACGGCGCAAGACCACGACGAGATGATGAGTGTGGTTCAGGGTCTGACCCATTACTCACTCATCTCGATAGGCGGCGCTCTCAAACGCCTCGACTTCGACATCGACGAGTCGCGGAGGTTCATGTCGCCCGTCTACGAGATTATACTCGACTTCGTCGGACGCGTCCTCAACCAGAACCCTGAGCTTTACGCCGAGATACAGACGAACCAGCCCGTCGGCGATGTCCACGACGCGCTCATAGACTCATCGGAGGCGTTGCGCGATGCCGTGAGGCACGACGATGTCGACGGATTCGTCGACGAGATGCTCGACTCAGCGCGCCACTACGGCGACACGAAGAGCGCGCTCCGGCGTTCTGACAAGCTTATCGAGGCAAACGTGCGCGAGTACGACGAACTCCACGCGAGCGTCGGGGAGGAACGCGTCCTACAGCACGTCTACTCCGGTAACGTGCACGTCGGCGTGGTACGGGACGTATGCGGGCGCACCGTCTACCTCGACGAAGACGGCGAGACTGTCGAACTCAAGACCGAGAACGTCGAGCTTCTGAGCCGGGACGAGGCGCGCGGTTGGAAGGAACGCAACCTCCCGCGGCGTGAACGCGATGTCAGCGCGGCTTTTCCGGCGACGATGGAAGAGGAGGTTCTGGAAGATGTTGCGGAGTCGTGCCACGACGACGTGCTCGACGCGGCGGTCTTCGACATCTATGAAGGCGACGCCGTCCCCGATGGCTGGACGAGCTACACCGTCCGTCTCGAACTACTCGACGACGGC
>JBKHFQ010000149.1:0-4018 GCA_046540135.1 Halobacteriales archaeon | reverse complement strand
AGAACCGCGAGGCCGGCGCGCCCCAGCTGATCATCGAGGACCTCTGGGAGCTGCTCCAGTACCACGTCACGACGTTCATGGACAACGAGATTTCGGGGACTCCGCCCGCCCATCACCGTTCGGGACGTCCGCTCAAGACGCTGTCACAGCGCCTCAAGGGCAAGGAAGGTAGGTTCCGCGGTTCGCTTTCGGGCAAACGCGTCAACTACTCGTCGCGTACTGTCATCTCGCCCGACCCGACGCTTTCGGTCAACGAAATCGGCGTGCCGGAGAGTATAGCCAAGGAGATGACACAGAAGGTCAAGGTCACGCGCAACAACATCGACGAGATAGTCGAGTACGTCCGGCGCGGACCTAACGAGCATCCGGGCGCGAACTACGTCAAACGTGAGGACGGTCGCCGTCTCAAGGTCAAGGACCTCAATTCGGAGGAACTCGCCGAGCGTATCCTCGAAGAAAACGACGACGGCGAACCGCAGGGTCTCGGATGGACGGTCGAGCGACATCTCACCGAAGGCGACGTCGTTCTGTTCAACCGTCAGCCCTCGCTCCACCGGATGTCGATGATGGCGCACGAGGTCGTCGTGATGCCGTACAAGACGTTCAGGCTCAACACGACGGTCTGCCCGCCGTACAACGCAGACTTCGACGGCGACGAGATGAACATGCACGTTCTCCAGAGCGAGGAGGCGCTCGCCGAGGCGGACGTTCTGATGAAGGTTCAGGAACATATCCTGTCGCCGCGTTTCGGCGGACCCATCATTGGTGCGATACAGGACCATATTTCGGGAACGTACCTCCTGACGCACGACGACCACCGGTTCGACGAGGCGACCGTCCTCGACCTCCTGAGACAGACGAGCGTCAACGACCTGCCTGAACCCGCGGGCGAGGAGGACGGCGACCCGTACTGGACGGGCGACGAGGTCTTCTCCGTACTTCTCCCCGAAGGTCTCGACCTCACGTTCGAGTCGAGCGCGGGCGACGAGGTCGTCATCGAGGACGGCGAACTCGTCGAGGGAACCATAGACGAAATGGCTGTCGGCGGCTTCGTCGGCGAAATCGTGGAGACGGTCGCCAAGGTCTTCGAAGAGGGGCGCGCACGCAGGTTCATCGACGACGTAGCCTCACTCGCCGTGCGGTCCATAATGCACTTCGGATTCTCGTTCGGTATCAGCGACGAAGACCTTCCGGACGAGGCACGCGCCGAGATAGACGACGCCATCGACGACGCCGAGGAGGAGGTCGAACGTCTCATAGAGACGTACGAACGCGGCGAACTCGAATCCCTCCCCGGACGTACGCTCGAAGAGACGGTCGAGATGAAGATAATGCAGGCGCTCGGACAGGCGCGCGACGAGGCAGGAGAGATCGCCGAACAGTACCTCGACGAGGACAACCCCGGTGTTGTCATGGCGGACTCCGGTGCGCGTGGTTCGATGCTCAACCTGACGCAGATGACGGGGTGCGTTGGACAGCAGGCTGTCCGCGGCGAACGCATAAACCGCGGCTACGAGGACCGTACGCTGTCGCACTTCAAGCCCGACGACCTGAGCGCGGACGCCCGCGGCTTCGTCCAGAACTCGTACAAGGAAGGTCTCGGTCCCAAGGAGTTCTTCTTCCACGCCATGGGTGGGCGCGAAGGTCTGGTCGACACCGCCGTCCGTACATCGAAGTCAGGCTACCTACAGCGCAGGCTCATAAACGCGCTTCAGGAACTCGAAGCGCAGTACGACGGCACGGTGCGCAACGCCGAGGACGACATCGTACAGTTCGAGTACGGAGAGGACGGCGTCGACCCGATGAAGATGCCCAAGGACGGAACCGTCGACGTAGACGCAATCGTCGACCGCGTTCTTGATGCAGAGTTCGAAAGCGAGCAAGCAAAGGCTGAGTTCGCAGGTGACGACTGATGAACGTACAAGATAGGCTCGAAGACACAGACCTACCCGACAGGATACGCGAAGAGGTCGCTGAAGCCGTCGAAGAACGCGACGTTACCGAGGAACAGCTTGACGAAGTAATCGGTGCCGTGCGCGAAAGGTACGAGGAGACGCGTATCGACCCGCTCGAACCCGTCGGAACGGTGAGCGCACAGAGCATCGGCGAACCCGGAACCCAGATGACGATGAACACGTTCCACTACGCGGGTGTCGCCGAAATCGACGTCACGCAGGGGCTTCCGCGCCTTATCGAAATCGTGGACGCGCGCAAGGAGCCCGACACACCGATGATGACCGTCCATCTGGAGGACGAATACGCGACCGACCGCGAGAAGGCGCGCGATGTCGTCTGGAAGATAGAGGCGACCAAGATACTCTCCGTCGGCGATATCTCCATCGATGTTGCGGGGATGGAGGTGCGCGTAGACCTCGACCCCGACATGCTCGACGAGCGCAACCTTTCCGTCGCGGATATCGCCGAGAGGATAGACGACGAACTCGGTATCGAGGTCACCGAAGGCGAGTCGTCCGTTTCCTTCGGACCGTCGAACCCGTCGTACCGCGAGCTTCTCCAGCTCGTTGAGGAGCTACGCGAGATAGTCTTCAAGGGCATCGAAGGCATCGACCGCGTCGTGATACGTAAGGAGGACAACGACGAGTACGTCCTGTACACCGAAGGGAGCGAGTTCAAGAAGGTTCTACGCATAGACGGCGTCGACTCGACGCGGACGCGTACGAACAACCTCCACGAGACGTACAAGGCGCTCGGTATCGAGGCGGCGAGGAACGCAATCGTCGACGAGATGATAAGTACGCTTGAAGAGCAGGGTCTCGACGTCGACATACGCCACGTCATGCTCGTCGCCGACGCGATGACGACAACGGGCGAGATACAGAGCATCGGACGCCACGGTATCTCGGGTTCGAAGGGAAGCGTCCTGTCGCGCGCGGCGTTCGAGGTCACCGTCAACCATCTCCTCGACGCCGCGGTGCACGGCGAGGACGACGACCTCGAAGGTGTTGTTGAGAACGTCATCGTTGGACAGCCCATAAAGATGGGGACCGGAGACGTTGACCTCGTCGTAGGGAAGCCGGAGTAGGAGATGACCCTACGGCTGACCGAGGAGGAGATGAGGTACATGTCGCTGTTCGAGCGCATGACGGACGCCGTCGTCCGCGACTGCATCGAACACGGCGACACCGTCGTCTTCGTAGTCGACTCCGGCGAGATGGGCAAGGCGATAGGCAAGGGCGGCGCTAACATCGACCGTGTCCGCAGGAGCATCGACAAGGAAGTCGAGGTTGTCGAGTTTTCCGACGACGAGGCGGAGTTCGTCGCCAACGCGTTCCAGCCTGCGGCGATAGACGGTGTCGAGGTTGTCGACAAGGACGGCGGAAAGGTCGCCTACGTCGATGTCGACGACTCCGACAAAGGTCTCGCAATCGGAAAGGACGGCGAGAACATCGCCAAGGCGAAGCAACTCGCGCGCAGACACTACGAGTTTGACGACCTCGTTCTAAACTGACGCGCGGACCCCGCGGCGGAACTGAAAGCTTGAAACGTCACCGCCGTCTCGGTTCTCACGATGAACCTACTTGATGAGGCACGCGCCGTTCTCGACGAAGGACCCGTCTGCGACGGATGCCTCGGACGCCGTTTCGCCGAACTGTCGCACGGTCTGACCTCGCGCGAACGCGGGCGTGCGCTGAGCGTCTCCGTCGCCATGGAGGACGACGTACCGTACGACGACACGCCGCCCGACGACTGCTGGGTCTGCGACGGTGCCTTCGCGTCGTTCGGCGACTGGGCGGACCGCGCTGTCCAGGCGCTCGACGGATACTACTTCGACACCTTCCTCGTCGGAACGCGTGTACCGCCTCTTGTCGAGGAAAACGAGCGTCTCCTGGACGACATCCATGGCGACGAGTACGCCGCGTCGTTCTCGTCGGAGTTCAACCGCGAGGTCGGCAAACGTTTCGGCGAACGAGTCGGTGCGACCGTAGAGTTCGAGCGCCCGGACGTGACCGTGACGCTCGACGTACAGCGCGACGCCGTCGAGGTCGAGGTCCACTCG
>JBKHFQ010000148.1:0-4064 GCA_046540135.1 Halobacteriales archaeon | reverse complement strand
GGCGTCGTAGAGGCGGAAACCGCGGAGTGACGCGCCCGGATGCTGAGGACGGAGTTCAACGGTAGCCCTTTTGTCGGAGTCTTCGCGTCGGCTACGGAGAACGCTCTTTTTGCCGCCTCGGAGGTTGACGCCGAACCGCTCGCCGACGAACTCGGCGTCGACGGCGTCTACTCCGGAACCGTCGGCGGTTCGTCGGTTCTGGGTTCTCTCGTCGAGGGGAACTCTTCGGGCGTCGTCGTCTCGGCGAGCGCACGCGACGGCGAGGTGGAGAGCATGGAGGAAACGACGGGTGCGCGCGTTGTACGTCTCGACGAGCGGACGAACGCAGTCGGAAACCTCGTCCTTGCCAACGACGATGCGGCGCTCGTCTCGCCGGGTTTGGACGCGGAAGCGCACGAGACGGTTGCGGATGCTCTCGGCGTCGAGGTACGCGCGGGTACGGTAGGAGGCGTCGAGGTCGTCGGTAGCGCCGCGGTGGCGACCAACTCCGGCGTTCTCGCACATCCGCGTTCAAGCGACGATGAACTCGGCGCTCTCGAAGACCTGTTCGGTGTTACAGTCGATGTTGGTACGGTAAACTACGGCACACCGCTCGTGGGGAGCGGTCTTTTGGCGAACACGAAGGGGTACGTCGCGGGTAGCGAGACGACGGGTCCCGAACTCGGACGTATTGAGGAGACGCTCGGCTTCGTGTAGAAGAGGTTATACGGGCGAAGCCTCTTTTGCGACACATGCAGAAGTACGAGGTACGCGGCAAGTTCGAACCGGGCGGAAAGAAACGCGACTTCACGCAGGTCGTGGAGGCGGAGAACGCCGACGTGGCGCGCGAACGGACGTACGCCAACCTCGGTAGCAGGCACCGACTGAAACGTACACAGATAGAGATAGACGAGGTCAACGAAACATGAGCGCAGAAGCACAACAGCTTTCACAGCAGTACGAGGAACTGAGCGAAGAGGTACAGGAGCTACAGCAGGTCGTCGCGCAGTTGGAGGCGACGATACAGGGCTGTAAGAACGCAAAAGAGACGCTCGAAAACGTCGACGACGGCGACGAGATACTCGTGCCGCTCGGTGGCGAGGCGAAGATACGCGCGACCGTCGAGAGCATCGACGAGGTACTCATCGACATAGGTTCGGACGTAACCGTCGAACTGGAGCGCGACGACTCGCTTGAGGCACTCGACGACAAGATAGACGAACTTGAGGAGTCGAAGCGCAAGACGGAGGCGGAGGTCGAGGACAAGCAGGACCAGATAGAGGAGCTCGCACAGCGCGCCCAGCAGATGCAGATGCAACAGCAGCAGCAACAACGCCGCGAAGAGTAGCGAATGTTCGAGGGTCTGAAGGACAAGATAGACGACTTCCGCGAGGAAGCGGACGAAGCCGTCGAGGAGGTCGACGAAGATGAAGCCGTCGAGGAGGAAGCCGACGACGGTGCGGATACGGGTGCGGATGAGGATAAGCACGACGAGGAGGACGAAGGCGGTCTACGGTCGAAGGCGAAGACGCTCGTAGGCGAACGCGCCTTCATCATAGAGGGGGACGACCTCGAAGCGCCTTTACAAGACCTCGAAATGGCGTTGCTCGCAAGCGATGTCGAGGTAGAGGTCGCCGACGAAATCGTCGAGGGCGTCCGCCAAAGACTCGTCGGTGAGAAGAAACACTGGCGCGAGTCAAAGACTGCCCTCATCAACGAAGCCCTCGGCGACGCCCTCCGCGAGGTTCTCGAAACCGACGGCCTAGACTTCGACGAGTACGTGCGCGCCGCCGAGAAGCCCGTCGTTATCATCTTCACCGGCGTCAACGGCGTCGGCAAGACGACGACCATCGCAAAGGTCGCCAAACGTCTGGAAGACGCCGGATTTTCGTCCGTTCTCGCAAACGGCGACACCTACCGCGCGGGCGCGAACGAACAGCTACAGGAACACGCCGAAGCGCTCGACAAGAAGGTCATAACTCACGAACAGGGCGGCGACCCGGCGGCGGTCATCTACGACGCTGTCGAGTATGCGGAGGCGAACGACGTGGACGTAGTTCTGGGAGACACCGCCGGTCGCCTCCACACGTCGGACGACCTGATGAACCAGTTGGCGAAGATAGACCGCGTCGTAGACCCCGACCTGACGCTGTTCGTCGACGAGTCGGTGGCGGGACAGGACGCGACGAACAGGGGGCGCGAGTTCAACGACGCCGCCGAGTTCGACGGTATCGTTCTCACCAAGGCGGACGCTGACTCGGCGGGTGGCGCAGCGGTATCGGTGTCGCACGTTACGGGGAAGCCGGTAGTCTTCCTCGGCACCGGACAGGGCTACGAAGACCTGCGCGAGTTCGACGCGGACGAACTCGTCGAAGACCTGTTAGAAAAGAGAGAGTAAGGAGTTCTTGAGTCGTCCGGGTACGCGTGCCGCGAACTGCCGCGCGCTCAACGTTATCGGGGTACGTCTTCCGTACGTCTCCGTCCTTCCGTCCTTTATCGCTTCCAAGAGTGAGTCAACGTCGCGCTCGGCGTCGATTTCGGTGTATGCGCGCCCCACCATCTCGGCGATATGGGCGTCGCTTCCGGCGAGTTCGGGCAGTCCGTGACGGCGCGCGAACTTACGCGCCTGCCTGTTTGCAAGACCTGTGAAGAGGCGCGAGTTGTACGTTTCAACGGCGTCGCAGTCCTCGACAGCACCGACTCCGTGGCGCATACGCTGGAAGGGGTGCGGGACGACTGCGATACCTCCGAGTTCACGTACGCGTTCGACAGTCTCGGCGACGGGTTTGCCCGCCGAAGGGCGGTTCTCGACGCCGAGTGCGAGAAGATGTCCGTCCGCGGTCGATACCTCGACGCCCGGAACGCCTACCAGACCGCGTTCGGGTGCGCGTTCGGCGGCTTCGAGCGACGGCTCTATCTCATCGTGGTCGGTGACGGCGACCGCATCAAGTTCCGCATCCTCGGCGGCGTCGAGGATTTCGCCGACAGACGCGCTTCCGTCGTAAGAGCCGACGGAGTGGACGTGTAGGTCCGCCTTCAGCATCTACCTAACCAAGACACGGGTGGTTCATAGTCGTTGCTACAGGAGTTCGTCTATCTCGTCGGCAACTCCCGCGGGCGTCTCGGCGACGCGCACGCCTGCGTCTCGGAGCGCGTTCATCTTGCTCTCCGCCGTACCGGTGCCCGAACCGCTGACGATAGCGCCTGCGTGTCCCATGCGTTTTCCGGGCGGCGCGGTGCGTCCGGCGATAAAGCCGACGACGGGCTTCGAGACGTTCTCCTGTATCCATTCGGCGGCGCGTTCTTCGTCGCTACCGCCTATCTCGCCGACGAGAGCGATTACGTCCGTCTCGTCGTCGTTCTCGAACGCGCGGACGGCGTCGATGAACGACGTACCGATAATCGGGTCGCCGCCGATGCCGATGACCGTACTCTGACCGACGCCGCGCCTCCCGAGCGAGTCGACCAACTGGTACGTCAGAGTGCCGGAGCGTGAGACGAGTCCGACGTTTCCGGAGTCGAAGATGTTGCCCGGCATGATACCTATCTTCGCCTCGTCCGGCGTGATGACGCCGGGACAGTTGGGACCAACGAGACGCGTATCGACCTCGCTCAGGCGGCGGTTGACGCGTATCATGTCGTGCGTGGGTATGCCTTCGGTGATAGCGACACAGAGGTCGATGTCCGCATCGAGCGACTCCATGACTGCGTCGCCCGCGAACGCAGGCGGGACGAAGACGGCGGAGGCGTTGGCGTCCTCCTCACGCACCGCCTGCTTGACGGTGTCGTAGACAGGGACGCCGAGAACCTCCTCGCCGCCGCGTCCGGGCGTGACGCCCGCGACGACGTTCGTGCCGTACTCCTGCATGCGCTCGGCGTGGAACTTACCCTCGCTACCCGTGATACCCTGCACGACGAGACGTGTGTCGTCACCGACGAGGACGCTCATTCGCCGTCACCTCCTGAGAGGTCAACGGTGCGTTTCACGGCTTCTTCGAGACCTTCAGCGGTCTCGACACGGTCGGTCAGGAGTTCGCGCCCCTCCTTCTCGTTCGTGCCCGTGAGACGCACCACGAGAGGTTCGG
>JBKHFQ010000147.1:0-4064 GCA_046540135.1 Halobacteriales archaeon | reverse complement strand
CGACGGGCTTCGTGGGGTCGCCGAACATAGAGTCGGGGTTCGACTGCACCTGGTTCGTAACGACCGCCGCGGCGTTGTGCAGGGACGCGACACGGAGTATGTCGTGCATATGCTTGTTGAGCTTCTGCTGTCTGTTTGCGAGGTTTCCGCGCCCGACGTACTCGGCACGGAAGTGCGCCGTCAGCGAGTCGACGGCGAGGAGACCGACGGGGAACTCGCTGTCTTCGAGCTCGTCCGCCATGTCGCGCGCCTCCTCGGCAAGAAGAATCTGGTGGTTGGAGTTGAACGCCTTGGCAACATGGACGCGTTCTAAGAACTCGTCGACGAGTTCGTCGAGCACCTCCTCGGTATCCTCAGGTATGTCGTCCAGTCCCTCGTCGAGTTCGAGTTCCTCAACACCCTCCTTGTCCATGTCGAGGTCGCGCCGTAGAACGTCTGCGAGTATCTCGCCGTCGAGACCCTTGACCATCTGTGCGATACGTTCGGGACGGAACGTGTCCTCGGTGTCGATGAAGATTGCGCTCTTCTCCAGACCGCCGTGTTCCTGAGGAAGCTGGACGTTGACTGCGAGCTGGTGCGTGAACTGGCTCTTACCGCTCCCGAACTCGCCGTACGTCTCGGTGATGGACTGCGTCTCCATGCCGCCGCCGAGCATCTCGTCGACCTCCGGCACGAGCGTCTTTAGCTTGCCTATCTCTTCCCTGCGCTCCAGGAGTTGCGAGCCGGTCTCGAAGCCGCCTACGTCAGCCTCCTGTCGCGCCGCGCGTATTATCTTCTCTGCGTTACTGTCCCCCACGTTCGCGTTCTCGGAAAGCTCCCCTGGGCTGGCGACCGCCACCGACTCCACGGTGTTGTATCCCGCATCTGCGAGCTTGTCTGCCGTCTTGGAGCCTACTCCGCGTAGCTGTTCGAGGTCCTCGTCAGAACTCATGTGTGCGACATAGCCCGCGGGTCCGCTTAAAGCTTTACAGACCCGTGGACGCCGATGACGATAGCCCAAGCTTCATGTCCGCCGACGGTGTACATCGGGCGATGGCATCCGTCCCGTGTCCCGAATGCGGAGTGCCCACGTCGGCGGGCGAACTCTGCGACGAATGTTACGCCGACGGCGTCGACGCGCTCGACGCACCCGACGAGATAGAGGTACGTGTCTGTTCGCGTTGTGGCTCTTACGTCCGAGACGGCGGATGGACCTCTCACGACGAACCTTTGCCCGACGACGAACTAGCCGTATCGGCGGTCAAGGACGCGCTCCGTCTACACGTCGAGGCGCGCGAACCTTCCGTCTCCGTCGGTGTCGAGAGCCGCGACCCTAACGTCCTGCGCGTCGCCGTCGATGCGGTCGCGTACGTCCGTGGCTACCGCGTTGAGGACGAATCCGTCGTGCGCGTCCGCCTGAGCCGCGAAACGTGCCCGACCTGCGCGAAACGTTCGGGAGGATACTACGAGAGCGTCGTACAGATACGCGCCGAGGGACGTGACCCGACCGACGACGAGACCGACCGGGCGCTCGAACATGCGTACGCGATAGCGGGACGCGACTATGCCGACCGCGACACCTTCGTGACAGAGACGCGCGAGGTACGCGGCGGTCTCGACATCTACATGAGCACGAGCGACGCCGGACGGCAGGTTGCGCGTCGTATGACCGAGGAGTACGGCGGCGGGTACGACGACTCCGCGACACTCGTAGGCGAGAAGGACGGCGAGGAGCTGTACCGCGTCACGTACGCGGTCGCGCTCCCCCGGTTCGTGCCGGGTGACGTTGTCGAGGTCGACGGCAAGGCGGTGCTCGTGACCGACAACGCCGACGTTCTCAAGGGGGTTGACCTCCGGACGGGACGGCGCGAGACCTTCGACGGCGGCGCGCCCGAACGTCTCGGAAACGTACGCGACGCCGAGCCGACGACCGTCGTCAGCGTATCAGGCGACGACGAGATGCAGGTTCTCGACCCGTCGACGTACGAGACGGTGACGGTGACACGTCCCTCGTTCGTTGACGCCGACCAGGGTGACGAACTCCGCGTTCTGTCGACTTCGGGCGGCGTCTTCCCCGTTCCAAACAAGAACTCTTAATTAAGACGTGACGCTTTGCCACGTTAATGAAGCTCCGAGAGATAGAGCATCCGACGGAGAAGATAGACGAGATAGACTACTCGGAGCAGTCTTCCAAGAAGCTGTTGGCGGTCCCGTTTGCGATACTCGGGCTTGCGCTTGCTGTCCTTCTGGTCACGTACCTCCTCACCGGAGCGCCTGTCGGTCTCGGCTTCGAGTTCACAGGGGGGGTCAACATACAGACGCAGACAGACGCGTCGGTGGCGCAGGTTGAACAGGACTTCTCAACCATAGACGGCTTGCCGGAACCCACAAACGTGCGGTCTATCTCAGATGGCGCCCTCGTCACCTTCCAGCCCCTGACCGACGGAGAGATGTCGGACCTGCGCGACTTCCGCGACGCCAACTACCCGGACGCTTCGGTCGAGTCCGTAAGCCCGTCGCACGGTACGTCGCTGTTGTACCAGAGTATGGGTGCTATCGCGTTCGCGTTCGTCCTTATGTCGGTCGTAATCTTTGCATTCTTCCGTACCTTCGTACCGTCGCTCGGTATCATACTGAGCGCGACGAGCGACATGCTTGTGCCTATCGGCGTCATGACCTTACTCGGAATCGATGTCTCGCTCGGCACTATTCCCGCGATACTCCTTATCATCGGTTACAGCATCGACTCCGACATACTCCTAACGCGTAACACGCTTTCGGGCAGACGCAACAAGTTCTACGAAAACGTCCGCACGGCGATGAAGACGGGTGTGACGATGACGACGACCTCCATGGCGGCGATGGCTGTCATGGCTGTGAGCGCCCATCTGTTCTCAATCTTCATCCTACGTAACATAGGCATCATACTGTTCTTCGGTCTCGGGATGGACCTCATCAACACCTACATGATGAACATCGCCATCCTGCGCTGGTACGTTCTCGATAGGAGGGGGATCCGATGAACTACCGCCGTCTAGCCAAGGACTGGCGTATCTGGCTACTCGTCGTCGTCCTCTTATTCGCGGTCGCGGGTCTCGCACCCCTCGGCGGCGCGGAAGGGCTGACTGCGCTCTCGTTCGGTCTCGAACTCGAAGGCGGGACGCTCGTGCAGATAAGCCCCGTCGGTACGACGGTCGATGCAACCGACTTCGATGGGGACAACATCACGGTCGTTGAGGAGAACGTTGCGGAGAACGTAGATGTCCCCGTGCAGGTCTACGCAGGTTCCGAACTGGGTGCAGAACAGGACAACGATGCGGGACAGGTGGAGTTCCGGGGGAACGTATCGCAAGATGAAGCGGTTGAGGCGGTGGAAGACGCAGGCTATACTGCCGAAGACTCAAGCGACGGCGTTACAAGCGAGACGCTCGACGACCTCAGCGACTCCATACAGCTCAGGCTCGAAGACCGTCTCGGCACAGGTGCAGGTTTGTCTGTTTCCGTGCAGTCTAACATCCTGACAGGGGAGGACTTCATCGTGGTCGAGGTGCCGGGTGAACGTTCGCAGGACGGACGCGTCGTCGACATTATACGGACGCAGGGTGATTTCGACATACGTGTCGTTACGGACCCGGACAACGACACACAGGAGCAGGTCGTGACGGGCGACTCCATCGACCGCGGGAGTGTTTCGCAGCCGCTGGAGGACGAGAACAACGAGGAAAGGTACTCCGTCCAGTTCGAACTTGACGACGACGGTTCGGAAGCGTTCGCGGAGGGGATGCGTGACAGCGGTGCGACGGAGAATCCGGAGGACCATCCGCCCGTCATGTACTTCAACGACGAGGAGGTGTTCCGGGGACCGCTCAACCCATCGCTTGCAGATAGCATCGGTGACGAAACGTGGGATGGAGGGGGTCTGAGCGTCACGGGTCTGAACCAGTCTGAGGCGCAGGTCGTCAGCGTCTCGCTTCGTTCGGGCGCTCTCGCCACGCCGGTCGAGGTCGTCTCGTCAACCACCATCAGTCCGCGGCAGGGCGAACAGTTCAAGCAGTTCTCGCTCGTTATCGACTTCCTCTCCGTTC
>JBKHFQ010000146.1:0-4069 GCA_046540135.1 Halobacteriales archaeon | reverse complement strand
GTCGCAGATAGCGGGTAGTAGCGCCGAACTTCTCGCGTACGGTACGGCGGTCAGGATCGAATAACGCCGAGAAGAACGCGTTACCCTATTCGTACAGCCACGTCTCGTCGTTGCGCTCGTACGACTCGATTTCGTCGTCGTCGAAGTATATCCCTATCTCGCGCTCCGCCGTCTCAGGTGCGTCGGCGGCGTGAACGCAGTTGCGTCCGATGTCGAGCGCGAGGTCACCGCGGACCGTACCGGGCGACGCCTCCGCCGGGTCTGTCGCGCCTATCATGTCGCGGACGACGCTGATAGCGTTCTCGCCCTCGACGACCATCGGCACCGCAGGACCGCTCGTGATGAACTCCACGAGGTCGTCGTAGAACGGCTTGTCGGAGTGTTCGGCGTAGTGCTTCTCGCCCTGCTCCTGCGACGGTACGAGGAGCTTCATGGCGACGAGCTTCAGCCCACGGTCCTCGATACGCGAGACGATTTCGCCGACCAAGCCGCGCTGGAAGGCGTCGGGCTTGACCATCACGAAGGTACGCTCGCGGCTCATTCCTCTTCCTCTTCCTCAGGCTCTATCTCAGTCCACTCGACGTCGCGCGCCGGGCGTCCTAGGTCGGCGTTCTTCTGGCACTTCGACGAGCAGAAACGGACGCGCTCGCCGTCGTTGCTCACGACGAGTATGCCGCTTCCCGGCTCTATCTCGCTCCCGCAGTAGGTGCAGTCGTGGGTCTCCATCTTACCGTAGGTTCTCGACCTTCTCTACTATGTCCTCTACCTGCTCGTCGGCGTTTCCGGCGTCGACGACCGCCGCGGCGGCGCTTCCAACGTCGAGACCGACTGCGTGACCGATACCGTCCTGCTCGCTCACGTAGACGAAAGGCACTTCCTTCTCGTCACAGAGCGCCGGCAGATGGAGAACGATTTCTTCGGGCTGTACGTCCTCGGCGATGACGACGAGATCCGCCTCGCCGCGCTCTACCGCCTTCGTGACCTCGTTGGTTCCCTTCTTGACGCGACCCGTGTCGCGTGCGACCTCGACCGCTTCGAGAACGCTCTCTTCCAACTCATCCGGTACGTCAAACTTAACGTATACTGGCATCCTTTGTTCACCTCGTTCCGCGCTCCCGCGCGTCATTACGCAGTGAGCGTAACCGGGGTAGCCGTCTGCGTCGCTTATATCTTCTGAAAGCCGTCGCCCAACACGGCGTTTTCGCATCCGTAACAAACATTTTCGGCGCCGCCCCGTCTTGAACCATGGAGAACGACGGACCTTCCGAAACCGACCGCCTGTACGCACGTGTCGTCCTGCAGACCGTCGCTGTCGCACAGTACGCCGCGTGGGTTTCGCTCGTCTTTTACACGACCACCGTCTTCCTACTCGCAGGCGCGGCGTACGTCGTCGGCGCGCCGGTCGGGTACGTCTTCGTCGCACTCGCCGCCGTCGCGTTGTACAGGCTCGTAACCGCTGTACGGGCGTACAAGCGTCAGCGTGGGATACTCGTCTCGCTCCGCGACGCGGGCGTCTACGGAGAACTCGAACCCGCTGACGTTGAGGATATCGAAACGTTCGACGGCTTCGCACGACTGCTACGCGAGAGACGTGAGGCTTAGTTTGCGCAGGTCGGCAAAAACAATCCGCCAACCTCAGTGAGGTTCATAGACAATAGGGCACGCCCCGTTCGGTAGAATATGCGGGAACCATCCGAAACCTCCACACGAAACAAAGGGGTGTCCGTCAGACGCCTGTCTGACGCCGGTTAGCGCTAACGCGCGGCGGCGGCGACGCGCTCGACCTCTTCCTTCTTACGTATCGCGCTACACTCAACGTCGTGGTTGGCGGCGCTGATGAGTTCGTCGGCGACCACGTCCGACACGTCGCGCGGCGTCTTGTACGAACCCGACTCAACGGCGTCGGCGATGAAGCTGAGCGACTGGTCGACGCGGCGTTGGGGTGCGACATCGACCGCCTTGGGGACGCTGATACCTCCGTACTTGAGCGTCACGGTCTCCTCACGCGGTCCTGCGTTCTCGACGGCGTTCACGAGAACCTGAACGGGGTTGTCGCCCGTGCGCTCGTGAATCTCGTCGAAGGCGTCGCGCACGATGCCGAGCGTCTTCTCCTTCTTACCTGTGTTCTCGCCCGTCTGCATCAGGCGGTTGACGAGGCGCTCGACGATGCTAATCTCGCTCTTCTCGAACTGCTTGTCGGCGTGCCCACCCATCGTGTGAGCCACGGGGGACAGCGTTATGTAACGTTTCGTCGAGCGGTCGTCGAACTCAACGTCCTCAACGTCCCACTTTCCGAACAGTTCTGCGCTCGCGCTCATCTTACCGGCTTCTCCTTGTTTCCGCGCACCATCTCTATCAGCGCAACGCCGTTGACCTTGACAACCTTGTAGTTGACGCCCGGAAGGTCCCCCATCGAACCACCGCGCGCGCCGCCGATACCCGAAATCGTGACCTCGTCGTGTTCGTCGATGAACGAGATAGCGCCGTCGCCGGGGCAGAACGCAGAGACCTGGTTACCGTTCTTGATTAGCTGGACGCGGACGCATTTCCGTATCGCGGAGTTAGGCTGTTTCGCCTCGATTCCGACCTTTTCGAGTACGATGCCCTTCGCCTGAGGCGCGCCGCCGAGAGGGTCGGTCTTCTCCTGCAGACCGCGCGCACGTCTCGCGTAGTTCCTGTCCTTCCAGCGGTCCTCCTGTCTATCCTTCTTGAGCTTTCTCGCCGCGTACTTGCCGTTACCCATTCTTGCGTCGTTTAGCCCACGCCACGGTATAAACCGAACGGTTCGCGGTCGTCAGTCCTCGACGGAGTCCGAGAAGTCGTAGCTGAACGGGTTGTCCTCCTCGTCCTCTATGCTGGTGTACTCCTCCGGTTCGCTGTCGAGTAGCGTAACCCCGCCCTTTTCGGTCGTCTCGACATCTCCACGTATGGCAAATATCTCCAAGGACCCCGACTCCTCAATCTCACCTCTCTCCGCCGACAGAGTTAAGCTACTCCCCTCCTGTATATCGGTCATAACGGGCGACTTGTCGAACGTATGGTCTCCGGATAGCGCGGCGTGGTCCGAGTTCATCGGGTCCTCCACGACTATCTCTACGCTCATCGCCTCCGAGTTACGTATTACCGTGAACCTCCCCTGCGGCTCGTTGTCTACCTCCTGTTCCTCCTCGTTTCCCCCGCCTCCGAGACAGCCGGATGAGAAAAGTGCCACTGCTCCGACGGTCGCCTTTACGAAGCCGCGTCGTTTCATGCACCTACCTTCGTTTTCGGATGTATAACTCTTTGCGACACGAGGTACCGCGTGGGTCCGCCCACAAGACTTATATTTTTTGTCTTGGATACTTAAGCTACGATGAGCCGTATGAATCGGGACGCGAGGTATATCGCGATAGTCGTCCTGCTCGCTATCGCGCTGTCGTTCACGGGATGTCTTGACATGGTCAACTGGGGCGACCCTGCCGAAGCACAGCCCGGCGGTGAGAACAGCACGGCGGGCGATGTTATCGTTAAGGACGCTGAAAACGTTTCCCGTTCCCTGTCGCATAACGTATCGTCGTCGGCTGTTCAGACGCGGTACAATCCCCGTCTTGAACGCGTTGAGGTTGAGTTAACCCGGGATATCGACGCTGACTACGTACGCGTCGACTTTGCGGGCGACACAACCGCTCGCGCACGTCTCAACGAGGAGGGTGACCGCGTCGTTCTGAGTTCGTCCGACCTCTGGGTGGGCGGCGAAGCAGAGGACATGACACGCGAACTGTACGCACAGGATGACTTCGAAGGCGGACCCGGCGGCTTCGCGGGCGTTTCGTACGGTGACGAGGTCAACGTCACCGCCAGCGCTGTCGAGGACGGCACAGGCGAGGTTGTCTTCCAGGAGACCGAGACGCTCGGACACGGCGAGGTCAACGCGCAGGTCGACTACCTGTTCGACTCCGCCGAGAACCAGGTCCGTGTCGTCTACGCCAGCAACGTCAACGCTGACCACGTCGATGTAAGTTTCACGCTCGGCGACGACAACATTTCGAAGGTCCGTCTCCACGAACCCGGCGACGAGGCGCGTATCTCA
>JBKHFQ010000145.1:0-4077 GCA_046540135.1 Halobacteriales archaeon | reverse complement strand
TCGCCTCCTCGTACAGCGCGCTCGCGTTCGCCTCGACGCCGTCACGCGGGTTGAGCGGTATTTCGTAGCCGTCGAGGGAGACGTAGACGAGGTCGTTGTTCCGGTCGATACTGTCGACGATTTCGGCGGAACGGACGCCGGAGTCGCGCGCCTCTTCGAGCGTTTCCTCAACATCGTCCCACGAAGCGCCCGCCTCGCGCGCGCCGCCGACCGCGCTCAGAAGCTCGTCGACAACGCCGTAGTTCTCGTACAGCGTCTCCGCCTTCTCGCGCAGACGTTCCTCCTCGTCCTCGCGCTCCTCGATTGCGCGCTCCTGCTGTTCGACGATACGGCGCTGTTTGTCGAGAGCGTCGTCGCCGCCATCCTGTTCCTCCTCGTACTCGTCGACGGCGTCGAAGTAGGCGTCGAGCGCCTCGTTGAACGTCTCGTACGCCTCCGTCTCGTGGTCATCGTGGCGCACGAGCGGGAGCGGGGTCGCGTCTACGGGCGCGCCGTCTTCGTAGACGACACGCGGTTCGAGGTCGCCGGTTTCGAGGCTTTCGAACAGCGCCTCAATCTCGCCGTAGACCGCCTCGTACGCGCCCTCGTCCGCCTCTTCGATTCCGAGTTCGCCCTCGACACCGGCGCGCTCGCAGAGTTCCTCGGCGTACGTACCGCCGAAGCCGAGTACGGATGCGAGCGTACGGACGAGGTCGGAGTCGCTGTCCTCCATCTACTCAACGAACTCCTCGTACGACAGAGACGACGGGTCGACGCGCTCGGGCGGGTACTCGTACGGTTCACCGCCCGCGACCGTACGCGTCTTGAGACGTACCGTACGGAGCGAGCGCAGGACGACGCCTTCGCCGTCGAGGAAGACGAAGTTGCCGTCGCCGAACAGTTCGACTATGACGGTGTACGTCTCGTCGCCTCGTTCGCCCACGAGGCGCACCACACGGTCGAAGCCGTGCTGTTCGACGGCGACGAGGTCTCCGCCCGAGAGTCGTTTACGCATCAGCATCGGCAGGTTGGGCGGACGCTGGGGGGCGTCGGGCGGTTCTTCGACGAGATGCATGCGCTTCGTCTCGCCCACCTCGGCGAACAGGTCGGCGCGCCCGGCGTCGTAGTCGCGTATCTTCATCCGGACGGTGTCTTCGCCGTACTGGTAGAACTTGTCGAACTTAGCACCGACGTACTCCTGTAGTTCGCCGATGACCGCCGCTATGTCGACGCTCGTTAGTTCACGCTTGGGTTCTGTCACCGACGTACCTCCACGCCGTCGTCGCGACCGACGTGTACCTCATCGGCGATATCGACGAAAAGACCGTGTTCGACGACGCCCGCGATACCATCAAGTTTGTCGACGAGTTCCGCGGCGTCGTAGCCGTCGAACACAGCGTCCGCGACGACGTTTCCGTTGTCGGAGACGACGGGTCCGTCCTTCCCTTCCGACTCGCGTAACGCGAACTCGCCGCCGAGCGCCTCAACGCGTTTGCGGACGTACGGCACCGCGAAGTCGAGAATTTCGAGAGGAACCGGAGCGTCGAGGGCGTCGGTTTCCTTCGTCTCGTCGACGACTATCACGACACGGTCGGCGGCGCGCGCGACCACCTTCTCGCGTGCATGTGCCGCGCCCCCTCCTTTGACGAGGTTTAGCGACGCGTCGAAGGCGTCCGCGCCGTCGATTACGATGTCAGGCGTTGAAACGTCGAGCGATGTCAGAGGCACGCCTTCTTCGACGGCGAGCGACCGCGAACCATGTGACGTTGGAACGCCGTGTACGTTGAGTCCTGCGTCGACGCGATCACCGAGCGCACGTATAGCGTACGCCGCCGTGCTACCCGTGCCGAGACCAACGATATCGCCGTCGTCAACGAGTGCGACGGCGGACTCGGCGGCGCGCTTCTTCATTTCCTCGCGCGCCGGGTCGTCGCCGTCGTCCTTGGGGTTCATTCGTCGCCCCCGAAGACGTGTTCGTCCACCGGGAAGTCGCCGGAACGGACTTCGTCGGCGTACGTCTCGACGGCGTTGCGTATCTCGCCACGTACGTCGGCGTACTCCTTCACGAACGAGGGGGTTTCGCGCGACATACCGACGATGTCGTCGACGACGAGAACCTGTCCGTCTACGCCGCGTCCTGCGCCTATGCCGATGGTAGGTACGTCGATTTCCTCGGTGACCCGTTCGGCGACGTTCTCGGTCACGGCTTCGAGTACGACGGAGAAGACACCTGCGTCTTCGAGTTCGCGGGCGCGTTCGAGTATCGCGTCCGCCTCTTCGACGTCGCGCCCTTGGACGCGGTAGCCTTCGCGCCTCACCTGTTGAGGCGTGAGACCCACGTGACCCATGACAGGCACGCCGAGTTGGGTGAGACGGCGCACCGCGTCGACGCTCACACCACCCTCGACAGGCGTCTCCAACTTTACAGCGCCAGCGCCCGCTTCCTTCAGGTACCGCGCGGCGTTCTCCGCTGTTTGCTCAACGGACACGCCGAACGACGCGAAAGGCATGTCGCCAACGACCATCGAGCTCTCGCTACCACGCACGACGGCGGCGGTGTGCGAAAGCGACTCTTCAACCGTGACGGGTATCGTGTCGTCGTAGCCGAGACAGACATCGCCGACCGAGTCGCCTACGAGTATCACGTCTGCGACATCGTCGAGTATCTCGGCGGTCGGCGCGTCGTACGCCGCAACCATCACTATAGGCTCGTCCTTCTCGATAAGGTCCTTCGCTGTGACGCGTTCCATACGTCGAAGTCGCGGCGCGGGTTGAAATATCCTGCCGAAAAGCCCGCGTTTTAAGAACCGGTCCGACGAAGATACCCGCATGATTGAGGTACGCGCGCCCGCCACGAGCGCGAACCTCGGGAGCGGCTTCGATGTCTTCGGTGTCGCTCTCGACAAGCCCGCCGACATCGTGCGTC
Organism: Halobacteriales archaeon; assembly: GCA_046540135.1. Taxonomy (GTDB): domain Archaea; phylum Halobacteriota; class Halobacteria; order Halobacteriales; family Halorutilaceae; genus Halorutilus. Next base: position 1,172 of record JBKHFQ010000145.1, on the reverse strand, counting down.
TCACGAAGGCGGACAGGACGAGCATTAGCGTCGAGGGCGCGGGCGCGGAGTACATACCTGAGGACCCGAAGAAAAATACCGCGGGCGAGGTGTTGCGGTCGTTGGGCGTCACGGCGCGCGTCGAGATGGACAAGGGCGTTCGTCCGTCGAGCGGTCTTGGTTCGAGCGCCGCGAGCGCCGCGGGTGTCGCAGTCGCCGCAAACGAACTCTACGACCTTGGTCTTTCGGACGACGAACTGATTCACGCCGCGGCGCAGGGTGAGAAGGTCGTGAGCGGTGAGGCGCACAAGGACAACGTCGCGCCATGTATCGCAGGGGGGTTCACCGTCTCGGACGAGCGCACGACGGCTTTCGACGCCGACTTCCATGTTGTGGTCGCCCTTCCTGATATCGTTATAAGCACCCGCGATGCGCGCGGCACCCTCCCGTCGTCGGTGTCGCTTGAACAGCGCTCCAAGACGGTCGCGGACGCATCCCACGTCGTCGCGGGCGTGTTGCGCGACGATGTCGAGATGATAGGCGCGGGTATGTACGACGATGTCGTCGAGGAGGCGCGCGCTCCGCTCATCGAAGGCTACGACGAGGCGCGTCAAGCGGCTCTCAACGCGGGCGCGACGGGTGTCACGATAAGCGGCGCGGGTCCTGCGCTACTCGCCGTCTGTGAGCGCGACGATAAGCCCGACGTTGCCGAGGCTTTCGTCGAGGGCTTCTGGAACGCAGGCGTCGAGTCGCGTGCGTTCCAAGCGCGTGTCGGCGACGGATGTCAGGTCGTGAAACGCGGTAGGTAGCCGTGTCGCCGAACCGCCGCGACGCGTTCGACTCTCTTTTTGCCGTCTACGCCGCGGCGCTGGTCGCGCTCGTCGTCGGTGAGTACGCTGGCTTCGTCGCGTACCTCGGCGTATTCGTCGGTGTTGCGCTCGTCGTCCGTGCGGGCGCGTCCGAAGCCGATGCGTTACCGCAAAAAGTTGCGCGCCGCCCATACGGTACCTTCGTCGTCGCCGCGCCTCTCGTCTACGGCTTCGTCTACATCGCCGGCGAGGCGGTCGCTGAGACTCCTGTCCGGTCGCCGTACGTCTACCTCGGTCTGTGGAACGTTCTCGTAGGTGTCGCGGTTGTCGCAGTGGCGCGCCGAACGTCTTAGTCCCCGATAGCCTCCATGACGCGCTCGTGGA
>JBKHFQ010000144.1:0-4133 GCA_046540135.1 Halobacteriales archaeon | reverse complement strand
CGTAAGGAGATGTTTGACGAGTCGGCTACAGAAGCCTAGCGCCTTCGTCGCAGACGCGCGTAACTTTCTCGAACTCGCCAAGCGCGTCTTCGCCAACCCCGTATACGGTCTCCCCTAACATAGCCATGCTCGCCTTACCTCCCTCGGCGCGTGCGTCGCCGACGGCTTCCTCGACGTGTTCGGTCGTTAAACGGGATTCGAGCGCGAACTCCCATGACAGGTCGATAAGCTCCTCAATGTTCGGGTCCTTGAGTAGACCGTCGAGCGCCGACTCGCCCGCCTTGTTGACACGGTCCATCGCCTCCTTGTCGCCGAGTACGTCGGCGGTATCGAGCGGACCGAAGACTGTGTATCCGATACGCGGGTCGCCGTGTTCGACGTTCCCGAACAGACCTATCTCAGGCGCGCCGGGTTCGACACGTGTCACGATACCGCCGATGGACTGTGGTACCACATCACCCAGACCTGTTCCCGCGAGTACGTCGGCGACGTGCGCCGCCGCGACCATCTGTTCCTCGTCGTGCCCCAGCGCGAACTCCTCGTTCGCCGCGAGTGCGGTGGCAAGCGCCGCCGCTCCGCTCACGCCGAATCCGCATCCGACAGGTACGTCTGTCTCTATCTCGACGCGTGCCGTCACGTCCGACATGCCGAGGACGCGCTCAACGGCTTCGAACTCGACCGTTTCGCCGTCGAGCGTCACGGTTGTCTCGTCGGCGTCGCGTACGTCAACCGTCACGCCGTCCTCGACCACGATACCCGCGCCGCGCGAACCCGTGTCGAGTGCGTCGTCGCGCTCTACAGCGGCGAAGAACGCCGTGATATGTCCGGGTGCGAAGGCTCTTGTCAACTTGTCACCGTCAGGGTGCGAGGCGCTGACGGTCGCGCGGGAACAGCACGACCTCGCGGACGTTGTCTATGCCGAGCATCGTGACGAGGAGGCGTTCCAGACCTAAACCCCATCCCGAGTGCGGTGGCATACCGTAACGGAACGCGCGGAGGTAGTACTCGAACTCCTCGGGTTCGAGACCCTGCGCCGCGATTTCGTCGCGGAGACGGTCGACGCGGTGCTCGCGCTGACCGCCGCTCATGAGTTCCATACGCGGGTGCATCATGTCGAAGGCGCGTGCCGTCTCGTCCCCCTTCATGACGTAGAACGGCTTGGCGTCGGCGGGCCAGTCCGTGACGAAGTAGTGCTCGCCGATTGCGTCTCCGAGCGCCTGTTCCGCCTCGGTCGTCAGGTCGTCGCCCCATTCGAGCGTGTGGTCGATCCCTTCGGAGTTGGCGAGTTCTATAGCTTCGTCGTACGTCAGGTACTCGAACGGTGTTTCGGGAACCTGAAGGTCGACGCCGATAGCGTCAAGTTCGTCCTGACACTCCTCGTGGACGCGTTCGTACGCCGCGACGGTAACGTCTTGGCACAGGCGCATCGCCTCATCGTCGTCGACGAACGCTGACTCGAAGTCGATACTCGTCGCCTCGTTGAGATGGCGCGGCGTGTTGTGCTCCTCCGCACGGAAGATAGGTCCAATCTCGAAGACGCGTTCGAGACCGCTCCCCACCATCATCTGCTTGAAAAGCTGAGGCGACTGGTTCATGAACGCCTCGCGCTCGAAGTATGAGATAGGGAACAGGTCCGTGCCGCCTTCCGTCGCCGTCGCAACGATTTTAGGCGTGTTTATCTCGGTCGCGTTGAGTTCGCCGAACTTCTCGCGCAACGCGTCCTGTACCTCGGCGCGTATCTCGAAGATAGCCTTGACGTCGTCCTTACGCAGGTCGAGCGTCCTGTTGTCGAGACGCGTCGGAAGTTCGGCGTCGACCTTCCCCGATGGGTCAAGGGGTAGTTCGGGTTCCGCCTCGTTGAGAACCTCGATGCTCGTCGGCACTATCTCGACTCCCGTTGGTGCGCGGTCTTCCTCCTCAACCGCACCCTCGACGGCGACAACGCTCTCACGCGAAAGCGACGTGCCGCGCTCAACGAGTTCGTCGTCGACCGAGTCGTCCAGCTTGACCTGTACCTTTCCCGACCTATCCCGCAGAATGACGAAAGCGATACCTCCGAGGTCGCGTACCTCGTGTACCCAGCCCTTGACGAGTACGTCGTCGCCGGGTTCGAGTTCATCAGCGTAGCTTCTGTCCATACGTCTACGCGTCGCCCTCGCCCCTCTAATCTTCCGGTTCCAGACGTTCCTCGACCGAACGCGCGTGCGCCTCCAGTCCTTCGGCGCGTGCGAGCGTCGTAACCGTGTCGGCGAGACGCCCGATGCCCTCGCCGTCGAGACGCTGGTAAGTCGTCGCGCGTACGAAGTCGTCGACGCTCAGCCCACCGTGGAGACGCGCGCCCCCGCCCGTCGGAAGTACGTGGTTCGTCCCCGTCGCGTAGTCGCCCGCCGCGACGGGCGTGTTCGTTCCAAGGAAGACCGAACCCGCGTTACGGATACGCTCCAGAACCGCGTCGTCGTCTCGCGTTACGATGGACAGATGTTCGGGCGCGTACTCGTTAGCGAAGTCGATGCAGTCGTCGAGGTTGCCGACGAGTATCTCGCACGTTGCGGCTTCCGCCGTCTCGCGGCGTTCGGCTTCTTCGACGCGTTTCTCTATCTCCTCGGCTACCGTGTCGGCGAACCCTTCGTCCGTCGCGGCGAGTACCGCGCGCGCGTCGGCGTCATGCTCCATCTGAGCGACCATGTCCGTCGCGACGTTTCCCTCGTCCGCCGTCTCGTCCGCGATGACGAGAATCTCGCTCGGTCCTGCCGGAAACTCGATACGCGCTTCGTCGTCGTCGCGCACCTGTCTCTTTGCCTCCGTTACATAGACGTTTCCCGGTCCGACGACGGCGTCGCACGGTTCGACCGTCTCCGTTCCGTACCCCATCGCCGCAACCGCCTGCGCCCCCCCGACGCGGTAGACAGCGTCCACACCGGCGACGTTGAGCGCCGCGAGCGTCGCATCGGGAACTGGCGGCGGCGTACACGCCACGACGCGTTCGACGCCTGCGACACGCGCCGGTGTCACGGTCATGAGCGCCGTCGATGGGTACGCCGCGCCGCCGCCGGGGACGTAAGCGCCCGCGGACACGAGAGGAACGAAACGCCGTCCGACCTCCACGCCGTCCTCGCTGACGTTCCGGTCGTCGCGCACCTGTCTCTCGTGGAAGTCGCGTATCCTTCCGGCGGCGTCCTCGATGGCGCGCAGAACCTCGTCGTCGCACAATTCGCGCGCCTCATGCACACGTTCGTCTTCGACGCGTATCCCGTCGAGCTCGACGCCGTCGAACTTCTGAGTAAACTCGCGCACCGCGCTGTCACCTTCCTCGCGGACGCCTTCCACGATAGGGCGCACGTCGTCGGCTACGTTCCCGGACGACGCACGGTTGGCTATACGCCGCCGTTCGTCGTCCGAGAGCGATTCGAGACGCCGTATCCGCATTCAGGCGTCACCCTCGGACTGTCCGGGTTCACCGACGGCTTCCTTCGGAAGGTTGGCGTATATCTCCTCCTCTAACTCGGTTGGACTACCGAAGCTTTCCTCGTCGCTGTCTGTGAGAACGTAGCCGAGAACCTCCTCGCCGTCCGCGAGAAGCAGGGTTACGTCACCGAACCTGTTTACGACATCCTCGTTGGTAACCGGGTAGTCGAGTTCCTCCAGCAGTTCCCCTACCTCGTTGAGCTTTATCTCCATACAGACCGAAACGGGCGGTTCAGTATTAACGGTGACGACCGTCGATGGTTTAACCGCGCACCGAGTACGTAAGGTATGTCTTCGGTACTCGTCTATGACGGCGACTGTGCCTACTGCTCGGTCGCGGCGAGGGCGCTACGCCGCCTCGGTGACGTCGACGCGGTGACGTGGGAGGAAGAGACGGCGCAGCGCTTCCTGCACGCCCAGTTCGGAGAGGAACCGTTCGCTATGTTTCTCGTCGACCTCGACGAGGAGAACGTCTACGCCGGACGCTCCGCGGCGGAGGAACTCGCCGACCGTGCAGGCTTGCCGTCGGTCGCAAGTAGCCTCGTCTCCTCGGAGTACGACGGTATATCCAAGGTCGTCGGCGTCGCCTCACGCCGGGACCGCGAACCCGACGACTACCACGGCGTCTACGACCTGCGCGAAAGGGCGCGTGGGAACGCAGAGGCGCT
>JBKHFQ010000143.1:0-4138 GCA_046540135.1 Halobacteriales archaeon | reverse complement strand
CGAACCCGACACGCTCGTGATGAACTACACGCATTCGCCCGAACTGCGTGACTCAGCGGAGGTTGAGGAAGGCGTCAACGAGACGACACCCGCGACGGGGGACGAAGGATGAGCGTCGTAACGCGCAGGCACGAGGAGATACACGAGACGATAGAGGACGAACTACCCGACGCAGTCCTTGACTTCGACGAGCACCAGAACGCACCCGCTATCGTCGCCAACCCGTCGCGCGTCGACGACGTGGTGCGTGTCCTCAAGCGCAACGGCTACAACCACCTTTCGAGCGTTTCTGCGGTCGAGTACGACAACAGGTACGAGTCCGTCTACCACCTGCGGCGTATCACCGACGACCGCGAGGACTTCGACGAGATAAACGTCGTCGCGCCCGCCGACCCCGACGAACCCGCGGTCGAGACCGTCTCGGACGTATTCAAAGGCGCGAACTGGCATGAACGCGAGGCGTACGACCTGATGGGGATACGGTACGACAACCACCCCGACCTGCGCCGCATCCTCCTACCGGAGACGTGGAAAGGGCACCCGCTCCGCGACGAGTACGATGTCGACCAGCCCCAGTACACGACGCTTGAGGCGCATGCGAACCCGATAGAGGAACGTTACGAGGTGGAGAACGACGCCGCGCTCGACACGATGTTCCTCAACATCGGTCCGCACCATCCCGCGACGCACGGCGTTCTGCACCTTAAGACAGTCCTTGACGGCGAGGTGGTCGTCGACGTTGACCCCGATATCGGCTACCTGCATAGGTGCGAGGAGTACCTGTGCGAACGCCTCAACTACAAGTACCAGATAATGCCGTACCCCGACCGCTGGGACTACATCAGCGCGGGTATGCTAAACGAGATGGCGTACGCGCGTTGCATAGAGGACCTCGCCGACATCGAGGTGCCGGAGTACGCGCAGGTGATACGTGTTCTGGCTCAGGAACTGTCGCGTATCGCGGCGCATATGCTCGCGGTCGGTACTTTCGCGCTCGACCTGTACGGCGAACTCAACGTCATCTTCATGTACGCGTTCAAAGACCGCGAAATCGTGCAGGAGATACTCGAAGACCTGAGCGGTCAGCGCCTGATGTTCAACTACCTCCGTCTCGGAGGCGTTGCTTACGACCTTCCCGAACCCCGAGACGAGTGGTTCGAGAAGATACGTGACTTCACCTCCGAACTACCCGAGAAGATGAAGGAGTACCGCGCCCTCCTCGACGGCAACGAACTCCTGATGAAACGCGCCGAGGGTACCGGAATCCTTGAACCCGAGACAGCGAAGGAGTACGGATGTACGGGTCCGGTTCTACGCGGAAGCGGCGTCGGTTACGATGTCCGCGAGGTCGACCCGTACGGCTACTACGACGAACTCGACTGGGACGTTGTGACGTACGACGGATGCGACAACATCTCGCGCGTACTCGTCCGCCTCGGCGAGGTGGAGCAGAGCGCGCGCATCGTCGAACAGTGCGTCGATATACTCGAAGACTGGGACGGCGAGCAGGAGATACAGAGCCGCGTTCCGCGCTCCGTCTCGCCTCCGCCCGACACGGAGAACTACACCGCCGTCGAGGGTGCGAAGGGCGAACTCGGTATCCATATCGTAAGCGACGGTACGGAGAAGCCGCACAGGTTCAAGATACGTTCGCCGTGCTTCTCTAACCTCGCTGTCTTCTCCGAACTTGCGGAGGGTGAGTACCTCGCCGACATGATAGCCACGCTCGGCAGTCTCGACCTCGTCTTCGGGGAGGTGGACCGCTGATGGCGACGTTCAACGACGCTGTCGCGGAGTTCTTCGGTGTCGAGGGATTCTCGCCGCCCGTCGAGTTTATCGTCGGTATCGTCGGAGCTTCCATCGTCGTCAGCGTCATGCTCACCATCATAGGTGTCTCCGCGGTCTGGCTAAAACGCAAGTGGAACGCAAGACTCGGCGACCGTATCGCCGTCAACCGTATCGGTCCAGCGGGGCTTATGGTGATGCCCGCCGACGCGCTCAAGCTCTTTTCGAAGGAGGTCGTCGTCCCCGAAGGCGTCGACCGCGTCGCCTACTTCCTCGCGCCGATGCTCGCCGCCGCAACCGTTCTCGCCGCGTTCGCCTTCATACCGTTCGGAAGCGGTCTGCAGGTTGCCGACCCTGAAACCGGTCTTGTCTTCGCGCTCGCGTTCGCCTCTCTCGGCGCTATACCTATCGTGATGGCGGGGTATTCGAGCAAGAACAAGTACTCGTTTCTCGGCTTTGAGCGCGAGGTGGCGCAGGCGATAGCGTACGAGATACCTCTCGTCGTCTCGGCGCTCGCAGTCGTGCCGCTCGTCGCTGTCTTCGCCGAGACGGACGCTCCGCTCCGTATGTCGAACGTCGTCGCGGCGCAACAGGGTCCACTCTTCGGCGTCAGCGGGCTACCGATTCCCAACTGGTTCGTCTTCGCCCAACCCGTCGCCGCCGTTCTGTTCTTCGTCGCTATTCTCGCCGAGTTCTCGCGCAACCCGTTCGACCTACCCGAGGCGGGTAGCGAACTCGTCGCGGGCTACCTGACGGAGTACGGCGGCGTCAACTTCGTCCTGCTTTTCCTCGCCGAGTTCGCCGCCATCTTCTTCGGGGGCGCGCTGTTCACGGCGCTGTTCCTCGGCGGCGGTTCGGGACCGCTCCTACCCGCCGCCGTCTGGTTCCTCGGCAAGACGTTCGTCTTCTACCTCGTCGTCCAGTGGTTCCGCGCCACGATACCGCGCGTCCGTATCGACCAACTTCTCGACCTCGGATGGAAGTACCTTCTCGAACTCACGTTCCTCAACCTGCTTCTGACAGCAGGAGTCCTCTGGGTGGTACTATGATGGGAGTACTCAAATCGTTAGGCGTCACGGCAAAGCACGCGATAAAGGGCGATACGTTCACCGTCGAGTACCCCGACGAGTCGCCGGGTATCTCGCCGCGTTTCCGCGGAACGCACAAGTTCAGCCTGTCGCGGTGCATCTGGTGCAGGATGTGCGAGGAGGTCTGTCCCAACGGAACCATCGATATCAAGACCAACGAGAAACGTGAGGGCGAGGAGTACAACCTCAACCTTGGTCAGTGTATCTACTGCCGCCTGTGCGAGGAGGTCTGTCCGGTTGACGCCATCATACTCACGCAGCATTTCGAGCTAAACGCCGGAACGAAGGCGGAACTCGAATATAGCATGGAGGACCTGATGGACGTGCCGTGGTACAAGGGAATGGACCCGCTGGAGGCGCGCGAACCCGACCGCGGTGCGTGGATAGGCACCGACGAGGAGGACGAAGTCTGGGAACCCGCAGGGGCGGACTGATACGACGGACGACGAAGTTTCCTCAAACCAAACCGAAACTAAAAACAACATGATGTACGAAACTTTACCGATAAAATGACAGCCGAATTAGTCGCCTTTGTCCTGTTCGCGCTGGTAACGGCGGGCGCAAGCCTTGGCGTCGTCGTCGTGAAGGACGTTTTCTACGACGCCCTCCTACTCGGGCTCGCTCTTCTCAGCGTCGCGGCGCACTTCGTGATGCTCAACGCAGAGTTTGTCGCCGCGGTACAGGTGCTGGTCTACGTTGGCGGTGTGATGATTCTCATAGTTTTCGCCGTCATGTTCATGCGTAGCACCGTCGAGGGCGAGGACGAGGAGGTGGCGCGATGAGGGCTGAGCGCGTGCGCGTACTTCCGGCGTTGCTCGTCACCCTTCTGTTCGTTGGTATCGGTTCGGTTGTACTCGAAACACCGGCGCTCGCCGAGACGGCAACGGGTATCGACGGTACGACGACCGACGCCATCGGGAACGTCATCTTCGACGACTTCCTCGCCGCCTTTGAGATAGTCGCCGTCTTGCTCGTTGCGGCTCTCGTCGGCGGCGTTTACCTCGCCAAGCCCGACAAGTCACGCGGCGAGGCGGTGCGCGAAGCGGTGCGGACGAAGCCACGTATCGAGACCGATAAGGAGGTGGACGATGGTACCGAGTAGCTACTACGTCTTGTTGAGCGCGTTCGTCTTTTCCGTCGGTCTGTACGGCGTCCTGACACGGACGAACGCCGTCGTCATACTGATCTGCGTCGAGCTAATGCTTAACGCCGGTAACCTCAACCTAGTCGCGTTCGCGGCGCACCACGGCGGAGTCGCAGGGATA
>JBKHFQ010000142.1:0-4143 GCA_046540135.1 Halobacteriales archaeon | reverse complement strand
GAAAGGTTCCGCCCGTGGGGGGTTCTGGGTCCGAGGACGGTCCCCGGAAACGGTATTCTCAGGGTTATCTTCGGGTCACAGATACGCGAGGAGATAGGTCACTACCGCGTGACCGTTCCGTAACCCCGATAAGCCGCGCGGACGGGGTTGAGGTATGACGCGTAAAGCCGTCAGGGAGCAGTTCAGGCTCGTCTCCGAATCCGTCTTCGACGACTGGACGGGCGAGTTCCGCCCCTCGCGCGCCGTCGGTATCAGCTTCGTCCCCGCGCCCGTCGACAGCGTCGCGCGTTTCTTCCTCGGAGGGCTGAGCCGGGAGTTCGCCCACCACCGTGAGGGATACGAGCGCGGTCTGAAGGCGGCGCTCGACTACGCCGAGGAGGTTGGTCTTGACGGTGGTAGCTTCGGGAAGTACGAGGACGAGATACTTGCGACGGACTACTGGTACGCGTGCTGTGACGACGAGGGACGCGACGCACTTGGCGACGCACTTCTCGCGCGGTACCGGCGTATAGGCAAGGAGTTCGGACCCATAGCTGGGTTCCCGGAGGACGGGTTCTGGGACGCCGCGAAAGGCGCATACGACCGTGAAGAAACCGTCGATGCGCTCGACCATCTGTTCGGTTACGCCGACACGCTCGAAGAGCACGCCGACGGCGTGTCGATGGAGATGACCGTGGCTTCGCGGAACATCGACTACACCGACGAGGCGTTGAGGTCGTTGCGTTCGACCGAGGAGCGTCTTTTCGAGAGGGTCGAGGCGAAGGCGGACGAGGTCTACTGACCGTCGTCGAGACCGAGATACTCGTCGAAGGTCGTGAGTTCGTCGACTGGGACAAAGGTCTCTATGTCGTTCGTGCCCTCAACGACGTTGTCGAACCTGAGCGACCTGTACTGGTCCGATCCCATGGGTACGAACGGCAACGGGTCGGCGAGTGCGAGTCCGACGCGCGCGAGGGGCATCGGGACAGGCACGACGACGAGCGACTTACCCTCCGCCTCGTAGACCGACCGCGACATCTCAGCGAGCGTTAGGCGTTCGGGACCGCCGAGTTCATACGTCTCGCCGACGTGTTCGTCATCCTCGACGGCGTCGGCGAGCGCGGCGACAAGGTCGTCGACATGGAGGGGCTGGAAACGCGTATCGCCGCCGCCCGGTAGACCCGTCACGTACGGCGTCGTGAGTAGCTTGGTGAACGATACGAACTCGCCACCCTCGCCGAAGACGACAGAGGGGCGGAACACCGTAAAGTCGAGCGACGACTCAGAGACGGCGGTCTCCGACTCGCCCTTTGCGCGTATGTAAGCTGTCTCGCCGTCAGGGTCAGCGCCGACAGCGCTCATGTGGACGAGACGCCCGACACCGTCGCGCTCGCACGCCTCGACGACGTTACGCGTCCCTTCTGCCGTCACCTCGTCGTGCGTCGTTCCGCGCGGCTTGACGAGCGGCGACAGGGCGACGAGATGAACGACAACGTCCGCTCCCGAAAAGTCAAGCGTCGCGGGTTGGGTAACGTCGCCCTCACGGCGCTCGACTGAGTCGTCTATCTCGACGGGAGACGCTTCAGGACTGCGCGACACGGCGACAACATCGTGTCCGCGCTCGGCGAGTTCGTTGCAGAGGTGTGAGCCTACGAACCCCGTGCCCCCGGTGACGTGAACTTCCATGTAACAAACGTTGGCGCCGCACGTAGTAAAGCTACCGCGTGTCTCCGTCTCAGAAGCCGGCGCGTATACGTCGCTCCGCGTCTTCGAGAGTCGTATCAGCATCGAAGGAGTCGACGATTTCGCGGAGTTCGGCGTCGGGCGCGGCGCGTAACGTCTCCGCGAACTCGGTCATACGCGGAAAAGCGCGCACGACGTTGTCGACGACGGGTACCGTCGAGGTCTGCGCCGAACGCGAAAGCGGGTTGAGGTCAACGACAATCTCGTCCTTTCCCATCGCGTCGAGAGCCTCGGCGCGGTCGCCGTCTTCGAGAGGGACGAGGACTACATCGGCGGAGTAGATGCCGTCCTCGTCGACCTTTGCGCGCTCGCTCGAAAGGTCGGGGATGCGTGCGTCCGCCTCCAGTCCGCGTAACGCGACATCCGCGTCGTCCGCTCCGTGTTCGCGGAGATGCGCCGCGATGGCTTCGAGACGTTCCCGTGTCCTGTGGAAGATGTTGACCTCAACGTCCGCACCGACCGACTCGGCGAATGCGACCGCCGAATCCGGACATAACGCCGCGACGTTTCCGTTGACCGAAACGACTGCGTGGTCGGCGAGAAGCATACGGGCGACTGCGGCACGTTCGGCGCGTTCCGCAGGTGGCGTCGTCTCCTCGCCGAGGAGATAGTCGAAAGCCTCGCCACGACCCTGCGCGACGAGACCCTGCTTGCTCGTAATACCTTTCTCGACCCCCTCCTCGATACGGTGGCGGGTGAGAAGCGATTCGCGGCGTGGATGGTCGTCGGGTATCTCGTCGTCCGTCATTCGGGCGATACCTGCCACGTCGTCGAGGTCGACCGCCCCCACTTGGATATCTCCATCTCGTCGCAGGCGTCCTTAAGTATCGATAGATGGACGCCCACCTGCTTCGAGGATAGCTCCGTCGAGTCGGCGATGCTCTTGCTCTTGAAGTAGGTCTTTCCGCGTTCGACACCGTCGCGGAGGTGTTCGAGTATGCGCCGTTGTTCCTCGCTGTACTCGTCCTCGGACATCGGTTCCTGTACGTCGTCCGACGTATTAAATCGGTCGCTCGCGTCCGTGGTGCGTTCAAGTCCCGACGAGTTCGAAGGGGGTTCCGACACCGCGTTCGCGCCCGCGTTCGTTGACGAGGCGCGCCGTCGCAACGTCCTGTATCGCCAGACCAGTCGAGTCGAAGACGGTAATGTCGCTCTCGTCGTGTCCGGATACCGCGCCGGCGACGACCTCACCAAGGGTTGCGTAGACGTCGGTTTCGTCGAACCCTCCGCGCGAGACGAGCGTGTTCACCTCGCCTGAGTGGAGGGACTGTTCGGGGTCGTCAACGACGACGCGCGCGTTCAAAACGACCTCGTCGTCGAGTTCCTTCTTCCCCTCAGCGTCCGCACCCATCGCGTTGATGTGCGCGCCGTCGTTCACCCATTCGCGGCGCACGATAGGTTCGCGCGACGGCGTGAGTGTGGAGACCACGTCGCACCCCGCCGCCTCCTCTGTCGTACCGCCGACCACCTCGAACGGAGCGTCGGCGTGGTCGGAGACGAAACGGTCGACAGCCTCGTCGTCCACGTCCGCAACGACGACGCGCTCGATACCGCGGACGGCGGTCACCGCCTCAACCTGCGCGTACGCCTGTGCACCCGCGCCGATTACACCGAACGTCGTCGCGTCGTCGCGCGCGAGATGACGCGTCGCAACGCCGGCGGCGGCACCGGTTCGGTAACGCGTCAGCGTCGTACCGTCGATGACTGCAAGGGGGAACGCCGTTTCCGGGTCGGAATAGATGACAACCCCCATGACAGACGGGAGTCCGTGCTCGTGAGGGTTGTCAGGGTGGGAGTTGACCCACTTGACCGCCGCGCCGTCGTCCTCGCCGCCGACGTACGCGGGCATCGAGCGGAAGTCACCGTTGTACTGAGGAAGATCGATGTACGACTTCGGCGGCATCTGAGCGTCGCCGGCGTGGTACGCTAGGAACGCGTCCTCAACGGCTTCAACGACCGACGGCATGTCGAGCGTCTCGTCCACGTCGTCGGGACCGAACAGGTAGGTTTCCATGGTAAACCTACGTACGCGGCGTTAATAACCTGTCCCAAAGGGTAAAGGATAATAGACGAGAGGGTTAAGTAGGTCATGGAGTCCCGTAGTGTAGTGGTCAATCACGGGGGGTTCTGGTCCCCCTAACCGAGGTTCGAATCCTCGCGGGACTAGTACGCTAACCGTTAGAATCCTTTAGAGAGGTTCTGCAACACTATACACTACCCGTCCGTTTGTGCGCCTACCTTATCAAGACATCAGTGTTCTCATCTAGAACCCCTTCTCAACCTGAACGAAGTTACTCATTCCTGAAGTTCGGCGACGCGGTCGATCATAGTCCATTCCAGTTCAGCGAGTTTTTCGGCGTCGTCGTCTTCGGTATCGATGACGTACATTTTACTTCCGGCTACCTCGCGTGTCTGTTCCAC
>JBKHFQ010000141.1:0-4149 GCA_046540135.1 Halobacteriales archaeon | reverse complement strand
GGATAGCGTTCAAAGACGTACCGAAGGATTACTCAAGCTCGTCGGCGTCCGGGGTATCAACCGGCGCTGAAGGTGTATCGGGGACGACGGTGTCGTTCGTCGTCGTGGTGTTAATCTCGTCGAGCACGGTACCTATTTCCTCTATGTTCCGGGCGTACTCGGTGAAGTTACCCCCACGTAACGCGGAGTCCGCGTCTTCGTACAGTTCACGTAGACGCTCTATCCGCTCGGTCGATGGCTGAGGTGCACCGGGTGCGGCAGGCGGCGCTACCTCGCCAAACAGAGCGGCGAGCGATGCGTCAAGGGTACGTTGCATCGTCACGCGGTCGTTGTGCGCCACGATAACGCGCTGTAGCTGAGGGAGAGCGCCCTCGTTCTGCGCTTCAAGGAACAGCGGTTCGACGTAAAGTATGGTATCTTCTATGGGCACGGCGAGCAGATTGCCGCGGTCGACGCTCGAACCCGCCTGCGACCAGAGCGTGATGCTCTGGGATATCTCCGTGTTCTGGTCTATGCGCGATTCGACCTGCTGTGGTCCGAAGATTAGGTCCTGTTGTGACAGTAGGAACGACCTTATTTCGCCGTAGTTCGGACGGTCCGAGCGCGCCGCCATCCAGCCGATGAGGTTCTCGCGCGCCTCGGGTATGAAGGGTAGAATCTGTATGAACTCCGGCTCCTCCTCGCCGGGTAGCTTCATGACTATGTAGTAGGGTTCGACGGGCACGGTTTCGCCGCTCACCTCCTCTTCAGGGATACGCCACTCGTCCTCTCGGTTGTAGAACTCCTGCTCGTCCTGCATATGATAAACGAGGTTGACGCGCGACTGTGTCTCGAAGGCGTCCTGCGGATAACGGACGTGGTCGCGGAGTTCGGGCGACATCTCCTCCATGTCCTCAAACAAGGACGGGAAGACGTTGCGGTACGTGTTGACTATCGGGTCGTCGTCCTCGGTGACGTAGAACGTCGTCTCGCCCGAGTAAGCGTCGACGACGACCTTGACCGAGTTGCGGAGGTAGTTTACGCGGTCGCCGTTGAACGGGTAACGGGCGGAGTACGGGTAGCGGTCGGTGGTCGTGTAGGCGTCGTATATCCATTTGACGCGTCCGTTTACGACCGCTGGATACGGGTCTTCGTCGTATTCGAGGAACGGCGCGACCTCGTTGACACGCGTTTCGAGGTCACGGTTCATCTGTACCTTCGAGTCGTCCGTCACGGAGTTGGAGAAGTATATCTGGTAGTCGCCGAAACGGAGCGAGTACGCGAGCTTTCTGAAGGTCGACGAGAGAGGCACGCCTCCGTCACCAGTGTAGTCGTAGTAGGCGTTGTCGCCGCGGCGCGGATAGTCGAGTTCGCGCGTGCCGGAGGCGACTATGTTGTAGCTGTCCGTCGTCTCGCCGTAGTAGATACGGGGCTGGTCTATGCGCAGGTCAACGTTCGCGCGTGGCGGTATCTCGTCGACGTAGTACTCAGGGAACCCCTCGTCGCCGACCTCGCTGACGGGCGACATCACGAAGCCCATTCCGTGGGTGTAGACGAGATGTCGGTTGACCCACGAGCGGGAGCCTTCAGGGAGGGCGTCGAACTCGATTTCGCGCGTCGATATGTAGACCTGACGCAGGTCGCCGTCGAAGGTGTAACGGTCGGTCTTGATGTCGTTGAAATGGTAGTACGTGCGCAGGTTGTTCTGCTCGTTGTAAGTCTGCATCAACGGGCGTTTGTCCCAGAGACGCAGGTTGTCGATGGTTCCCGGGTTTTCCTCTATCGTCTCGCGCGACAGGTTCTCGGAGACGTCGAACTCACGCTCGTCGATACGGTCAAGTGCAAAGCCGGAACGCGTGAACTCTATCTCGTTGCTGAGGTAAGTCTCCTCCTGGTTGAACTCGTCGGGTTCGACGACGTAGCTTTGGTGCAGGAAAGCGCCCGCGGTACCGAGTAAGGAGACGACAAGAACCGCACCGACGGCGGCGTAGACGACGCGTCTGTCTCGCAGGCGGACGTGTGCGTTCGCTACGACAGCGATACCCCCGACGAGGGCGACGACTGAGAGGACCAGGAGAGCGGGGGACACCACAGACGCCTCGGTAGCGCCCACTCCGAAGACAGAACCGCTCTCCGAGTAGACAAGACGGAGACGCGAGAGATAGAAGTTGAACGACAGGACGACGAGTAGAGATCCGACGGAGGCGGTGACGTGTCCGTAGGCGTACTCCGAGATGCGACGCGCGAAAGCGCCGGGGTCGAACTCTATACGCGACGCATCGAGTTCGTCGATTCCTACCGCATCCTCGTACTTCTCCAGACCGAACTCGTACGCGTAGACGGCAACGGCACCCAAGAAAGAGGCGAAGACGAGAAGTAGGAGGTAGCCGACGACAGCCTCGTAAGCCGGTAGGGAGAAGACGTAGAACGCGACCGAACGTCCGAAGTATGGGTCGACGGTTCCGAAAGGTTCAGCGTTGACGAACAGGAGGAAGGTCTCCCACGCGCCCGAGTACGCCGCACCGACCGCGACCGATGCGACGACGACGGCGACGGTGTACCATGCCGACGGACTGTACGACGGGTCGTGTTTGCGGATGTTACGGGTCGTGACGCGGAGGGTGGCGTAAAAGGCAACGAAGGCGACGAGACCAAAGACAGCGAAGACGACAGCGCGGTACGCGAATACCTTGAGAAAGACCGTCTCGTAGCCGACCGAGACGAACCAGAGGTAGTCTGCGTACAGGCTAGGTGCGTTCGTGGCGACGTACAGAGCGACGAGTCCCATGAAGGCGGCTACGACGGCGGCGTTCCCCCTTTTCAACATAGACGTGTATAGTCAAGGAAGACGAATAAGGCTGTCCGTCGCGTGCTTACTTCGCGTCCTCGATATGGTCGTTTATCGACTTGACCGTAATCTCCTCGTTGCGCGCGGATTCAAGCGCGTCGACCGCCGCCTCCGCGGCGCGTATAGTCGTGATATATGGAGCGTCGCGGTCGACCGCCTCCCTGCGTATGTCGGCGCCGTCCTCGCGTGCGCGTTTCTCGTCGGGCGTGTTGATGATGAGGTCGACCTCGTCGCGTTTCATCAGGTCGACGACGTTGGGCGACGCCTCGTGTACCTTCTCTACGTACTCCGCCTCGACGCCATGGTCTGCAAGGTGTTTCTGGGTGCCCTCGGTGGCGACGAGTTCATACCCCATCTCGGCGAACCTGCGCGCTATAGGGACGATATCGTCCTTGTCCTTGTCGCGGACGCTGACGAAGACCGTTCCATCGTCAGGGAGTTTGTTGCCAGCGGCGAGTTCCGCCTTGTAGTAGGCGCGCCCGAAGTCGTAGTCGACGCCCATGACCTCGCCCGTAGACTTCATCTCTGGGGAGAGCGTCGGCGACACGTCTTCGAGACGGTCAAACGGCAGGACGACCTCCTTGACCGCGACGTGGTCGCCGTATGGTTCGCTCTCATACCCCATCTCATCGATGGAGTGTCCCATCATCGCCTCGGCGGCGACCTTTGCGAGCGGAACGCCGACAGCCTTCGAAACAAACGGTATGGTGCGCGACGAGCGCGGGTTGGCTTCGAGGACGTAGACCTCGCCGTCCTGTACAGCCATCTGGACGTTGAGAAGACCTTTCACGTCGAGGGCGCGCGCGATACGGCGGACGTAGTCGCGTGCCGTATCGAGAACTTCCTCATCGACGTTCTGCGGCGGTAGGACGCACGCGCTGTCACCAGAGTGGACGCCCGCCGCCTCTATGTGCTCCATGATACCGCCGATGAGTACGTTCTCGCCGTCGCTTACTGCGTCGACATCGAGTTCGACGGCGTCCGCGAGGAAGTTGTCGATGAGTATCGGATGGTCGGGCGAGACGCGCACAGCCTCCTGCATGTACTCACGGAGTTCGAGTTCGTCCCAGACGACCTCCATGGCGCGTCCGCCAAGGACGTACGACGGGCGGACGAGAACAGGGTAGCCGATGTCTTCGGCGAGTTCAAGCGCCTCCTCCTCGCTCTCGGCGGTGCCGCCTTCGGGCTGTTGAACGTCCATCTCGTCCATGAGAGCGTTAAACCTATCGCGGTCCTCGGCGAGGTCCATCGAGTCGGGGTCCGTACCGACGACCTGTGCGTCGAGAGCCTTGCGGTCGAACTCCTCGGAAAGCGGCACTGCG
>JBKHFQ010000140.1:0-4287 GCA_046540135.1 Halobacteriales archaeon | reverse complement strand
CACCTCGGCGCGGTTTTCCTGGGCCGTGGCCGGCAGGGCGAGGGCGAGCGCGGAAGACGCGCAGCCGAACAGGAAGGCTCGCTTGGTCGAGCGCATGGACGTCTCCTCCTTGACGCGCCGCCGGTCAAAGCCGGTCGGCGTCGGTTTTGTTATCGTTACGATCCGCTCCGATTCATCTCTCGTCAAGGTTTTTGCTCGCCCGATCGTAACGTTTCGGATAAACCCGCCGCATGAGCGGGTTGATGCGGTCGGTCGCGCCGCCGGGCGCGGAGGGGAGGGGGCGATGAACCCCCATGGGCCGATTCGGCGCCCCACGCTCCGGACGCTCGCGCGCGAGCTCGGCCTCTCCGTCACGACCGTCTCGCGGGCGCTGAAGGACGGGCCCGAAGTCCGGCCGGAGACGGTCGCGCGGGTGAAGGCCGCCGCCGAAGCCGCCGGCTATCGGCCGGACTGGCGGGCCTCCGCGCTCCGCACCGGGCGGAGCGGCGTCCTCGCCGTCCTGTTCTACGCGCCCCCCGCGAGCGAGGACGTCGGCGACGCCAGCGTCGCGACCCTGATGGAGGGCATCTGCCGCCGGCTCGGCGGGATGGCCTACATGCCGATGGTCCGCCTCCATGCGACGGCCGCGGAGGGCTTCGGCCACGTCCGCCGGATCGTCGAGGAGAAGCTCGCCGACGGCGTCTGCCCGACCTGCGGTCAGGAGGTACACGGCGAACCTGACGCGCTACGTGAAGACCGCGACGAGGTCGATGAGCTTGAGGACCGTCTCGAAGCCCTCGAAAACGAGGTCGACGAACTCACCGAGACCGTAGAGGAAGCCGAGGTTGCTGACGAACTCACCGACCGTATCGAGCGCCTTGAAGCCGATGTCGAGTCCGTCGAGGAGCGCGTCGAGAAACGCGAAAAGGCGCACGAGGAAGCCATGGAAGACGTAGAGGAAGCCGCGGGGCGCGTCGAAAGTCTCGAGGACGAACTTGACGATGCCGAGGACGAGATGGGGTCGGTTGCCGAGAAACTCGAAGAAGCACGCGACAACCTCGAAATGGTGCGCGAGAGACGCGAGGAAGCCGAACTCGCCGAGAGACTCGTCAACGAATCCGACAGTCTCGAACAACGCGCCGACTCCGTTGAGGAGGTGCTCGAAGAGAAACGCGAGCGCCTAGCCGAGAAACGCGACGAGCGCGACGAACTACGTGACAGGGTCGGAGACATCGATGTCGATACTCTCCGCGAGAAACGCGAGGAGGCACGCGACTACATCGAGCGTGCAACCGACAGACTCGACGCTCTGCGCGAGGAGCGCGACGAGATACAGAACGCCATCGGAGCCGTCGAGAACGAACTTGAACGCCTTGACGAACTACGCGAGGAGGTCGAGACTCTCGAAGACCGTCTCGAATCCGTCGAGGAGATACACGACGACGCCGTCTCACTCAAGGATACGTACGCCTCGCTCCGGCACGAACTGCGCACGCAGAACCTCCGTCGTCTTGACGAGCTCCTCAACGAGGTCTTCGAGATGGTCTATGCCAACGCCTCGTACGCCCGCGTCGAACTCGACGAGGACTACGAGATTACCGTACACGAGAAGGACGGCACGACACTCGACCCCGAACGCCTCTCAGGCGGCGAACGCGCCGTGTTCAACCTCTCGCTACGTTGCGCTGTCTACCGTTTGCTCGTTGAGGGAACGGGCGCGAACGCCGCGCTTCCGCCGCTGATATTCGACGAACCCACGACCTTCCTCGACGACGAACACGTCTCGCGCCTCATACGTCTCGTCCGAGCGATGAACGACGAGTACGGCGTCGAACAGGTGATTGTAGTAAGCCACGACCCTGAGCTACTCGACGCCGCCGACAGTAGAATTGTCGTCGAGAAGGACCCGACGACGAACAGGTCGCGTGTCGTAGAATCCGCGGATGCCGTCTCCGACTGACACCCTTTACCAGTCACCGTCGAAGTCGCGGTGCATAAACTCGCGCGCCCCCTCGCCGCGGTAGTCGCCTACGACGTGTCCGTCTCCTTCGATGTACCACTTGTACGTCGTCAGCCCCTCAACGCCGACGGGTCCGCGTGCGTGCGTCTTCCCCGTGCTGATACCTACCTCGGCACCGAGTCCGTAACGGAAGCCGTCGCTGAAACGCGTAGAGGCGTTGTGGAAGACGCTTGCGGCGTCGACCCCCTGCATGAAAAGCCGTGCGCGTTCGTCGTCCTCCGTGACGACCGAGTCGGTGTGCTTTGAGCCGTACGTGTTGACGTGGTCGACCGCCGCGTCGAGCGAATCCACAACACGTACCGATACGATAAGGTCGCCGTACTCGGTCTTCCAGTCTTCTTCGGTCGCCTCACGCGCGTCGACGAGTTCGCGTGTCGCCTCGTCGCCGCGCACCTCAACGCCCGCCTCGTCGTACCGCTCGGCGATACGCGCGACGAATTCGTCGGCGACATCCTCGTGTACGAGCAACGTCTCGACGGCGTTGCACGCCGCTGGGTAGTCTACCTTGGCGTCGTACGCGACGCGCTCCGCCTTTTCGAGGTCGGCGTCGGAGTCGACGTAGACATGGCAGACTCCTTCCGTATGTCCTAGCACGGGAATCTTGGTGTTGTCCTGCACGTGCCTCACGAAAGCCGTACTTCCGCGCGGCATGAGAAGGTCGACGTGTTCGTCCATACCGAGCAACGTCTCTACGTCTTCGCGCGATTCGACGAGCTGGAGCCAGCCGTCGGGGATGGCATCGTTTTCCGCCGTCGCGTCGCGTATCGCGTCGAAAAGCACGCGGTTTGACTCTTCGGCTTCGCTCCCGCCCTTCAGAATCGCGGCGTTCCCCGACTTGAGACAGAGCGAGGCTATCTGCGGAAGCGCGTCAGGGCGCGACTCGAAGACGGAGCCAACGACGCCGATGGGCACCGAAACCTTGTACAGGTTCATTCCGTCGTCGAGTTTCCGCGCCGCGAGCGTCTCCCCGATAGGGTCGTCCTGCTCCGCGACGCCGCGCACCATCTCGGCGATGCTCGCCACCTTAGCGGTGTCGAGTTTGAGGCGGTCGACGAGCGCCTGCGTGTACTCGCCGCGTTCGAGCATCTCCTCCGCCTCCTCGACATCGCTCGCGTTCGCCTCCAAGAGTTCGTCCTCGCGTTCCTCTATCTTCTCGGCGATGTTGTGTAGGAGAGCACTCCTCTCGTCGTCCGGTACGTTCGACAGTTCGAGAGCCGCTTTTCCGGCTTCCTTGGCTTTCTGTTCTGCGTTCATCCGTCCACCTCCGGTGCAAAGAACGTGCCTACGCGTTCGCCCTCAGCGACCTTTTTGAGAACGTTCTCTTCCGCGGACCCCGCTATTATAGCCGGTATACCTGCGTCGTTGACGCGTTCCGCGCCCTCAACCTTCGTCGTGATACCGCCGAAGTCGGCGGTGTCGTCGCTGACGTGTTCCCAAACACCGTCTATCTCGTCGCCGCGCACCTCGTTGATGAGTTCGGCGTCGGGGCTCTCCTTCGGGTTGTCGGTGTAGACACCGCCGACATCGGTTAGGGTCACGAGTAGGTCTGCGTCAACCCCGACCGCGATCGAGGAGGAGATGATATCGTTGTCGCCGACCTGTATCTCCTCGACAGCGACGGCGTCGTTCTCGTTGACTATAGGCACGACCCCCCAGTCGAAAAGCGTCTCGACCGTGTTACGGAAGTTGTTGAACCTACGGGCGTCTTCGAGGTCGTGCTGGGTCACGAGTATCTGGGCTACGTCCTTGTCGTACCTCTCGAAGCTCTCGGAGTAGTTACGCATAAGGTCGCTCTGCCCGACGGTCGAAGCCGCCTGTAGGTTCTCGACCGAGTTTCCGTTGGGTAGTTCGACGCGCCCCTCGCCTGCGCCTATCGCGCCCGACGATACGAGTATCACGTCCTTGCCGCGTTCGACGAGGTCCATAACGTCGTTGACGAGCTTGTCGAGCTTCAGACGGTCAAGGTTGGAGTCGTCGTCGGTGAGCGAGTTCGTCCCCGCCTTGACGACGACGCGTTGCGCCTCCGCGGCGTCGTCGCGCGTCACGTAACGACCATCTGCTTCAGCGCTCATAGGTCGAGTTCCTCCGTTATCTCCTCCGACCGTCGTTCGGCGGCGCGCACCGCCTCGGCGAACGGTCCACCCGCGTCCGCTTCGCGTAGCACCTCCATTCCTTCTATCGTCGTCCCGCCGTGCGAACAGACCGCGTCTATCAGTTCGTCGAGCGACCTTTCGTCGTTCTGGACTATAGCCGCCGCGCCGCGGAACGTCTGCGCTACGAGCGTTCCT
>JBKHFQ010000139.1:0-4295 GCA_046540135.1 Halobacteriales archaeon | reverse complement strand
ACGCGCCGCCTCCTCTGTGGCGATGTTACCGACGACGACGTCCGCGTCGACCGCGTGGGTGATTTCGCGCGCCCCCTCGACGACGTTCGTGTTGTGTGCGTGCGCCGTGTCTACCATGAGAACGTCCGCACCCGCTTCGTCGAGGGTCTCGGCGCGCTCGGCGTCGAACGGCGAAACCGCCGCGGCGACCAACAGACCGCCGTTTTCGTCCATGACGGCGTCGTCGTACTCTCTGCGGCGAAGAATGCTGTCCATCGTCACGATACCACGCACCTCGTCGTCCTCGACGACAGGAAGGCGCTCGACGCGGTTCTCGTGCATCAGTTCGAGTGCCTCCTCCGCCGCGAACCCCTCGCCCACCGTCACGACGTCGCGCGTCATTATCTCTTCGACGCTCTTGTCGCCCCTGTGGCGCATCGGACGCAGGTCGCGGTTGCTGACGATACCGACGAGTTCGCCGGCTTCGTCGACGACGGGTAGACCCGATACGTTCTCGCGTTCCATGAGTGACACGGCGTCGTCGACTGTGTCGTCGGGCGACGCCGTAACCACGTCGCGCGTCACGAGACGGTCAGCCTCCTTGACCTTACGTATCTGCGCCGCCTGCGACTCGGCGCTCATGTTGCGGTGAATGACGCCCAGACCGCCGTTGCGTGCCATCGCGGTCGCCATCGACGCCTCTGTCACGGTATCCATCGCGGCGCTCACGACGGGTATGTTGAGGTCGAGGTTCGTCGAGACACGTGTCCGTACGTCGGCTTCGTTTGGTTCGACGCTCGACTCCGAAGGGCGTAGAAGAACATCGTCGAAGGTCAGCGCCGTCTCGCAGTCAAGCTTGTCGCGGTAGCTTCTCCCCATGTCGACGCAAAGATACGCCGTCTTAAAACCGTGTCGCTACAGAACCGGTTTCACAGCATCGGAA
This sequence comes from Halobacteriales archaeon, assembly GCA_046540135.1. Lineage (GTDB taxonomy): Archaea > Halobacteriota > Halobacteria > Halobacteriales > Halorutilaceae > Halorutilus. The sequence goes on along the minus strand of JBKHFQ010000139.1, from coordinate 3,373 downwards.
GCTCTTTCTTGGCGAGGTCGTCGACCGCCTCGCGCGTCTCCTCCGCTGTTTCGAGGAGCGCTTCGCGTGCGGGCGACTCGTCCCCCATGACGATAGGTTCTCCCTCGTCCGACGCGGTGCGTACACTCGGGTCAAGCGGCACGCTTCCGAGGAGCGGTACGCCCGACTCCTCGGCGAGCTCCTCTCCGCCGCCCTCGCCGAAGACGTCGTGTACTTCGCCGCAGTCGGGGCAGACGAAGCCCGCCATGTTTTCGATAATGCCTGCGACATCAACGTCCGACTTCTCGAACATCTTGACTCCCTTTCGTGAGTCGTCGACGGATACCTCCTGCGGCGTCGTTACGACGACAGCACCCGTGACAGGAACGGTCTGTGCAATCGTGAGCTGGGCGTCGCCGGTTCCGGGCGGCAGGTCGACGACGAGGTAGTCGAGTTCGCCCCAGCGTACGTCGTCGAGCAACTGCGTCAGCGCCTTGTGGACCATAGCGCCACGCCAGACGACGGGGCTGTCGTCGCCCGCGACGTAACCCATCGACATCACGCGGACGCCGTACTTCGAAGCAGGGATTATCTCCTCGTCCTTCGTGACGCGCGGCGGTTCAGCTTCCCCGAACATACGCGGCATGTTAGGACCGTAGATGTCCGCATCGAGTACCCCGACCTTGTGGTCGCGTCCGAGGGCGCAGGCGAGGTTGGCGGCGACCGTCGACTTTCCGACGCCACCCTTGCCCGACGAGACGGCGATAACCTTGTCGACGTTGGGAAGCATCTCACTTCCTGCGTCCTCGTCGGGCGTAATCCATTCGACCTCAACATCCCTTTCGGCGTCGTTGAGCGCTGTTACGACGGCATTGCGCAGGTCGTCCTCCATCGAGGGGTTCGGTAGGTCGAGCTGGACGGTGATTACGTCCTCAACGTCGTCTACGTTGATGTTCTTCACCATCTCCAGCGAGACGACGTTCTCGCCTAACTCAGGGTCCTCGACGTTACGTAGCCTGTCGAATACGTCCTCTTCGGTGAGTGTCATACACGAAGTAGTGTCGCGTCGGGTATAACGCTTGTCAACCCGGCGCGCCAAGACGCTGTTCCGGCGTTAGTACTTGGGTTCGCGTCTCTCGGCACGCTCCAAGGCACGTTCGACCACGGCGTGTACGTCGCCCTCGTAGCCGTCGCCGTGACCCGCGTACATCGCACCGACCGACGGGGGGAGCGCATCGAGCAACCGGCGAACGCTCTCGATGAGCGTCTCGCGCGACGCGCCGGGTATGTCGGTGCGCCCAAAGCTACCGTCGTCGAAAGCCTCGTCGTTGTAGACCACCACGTCGCCCGTGAAGACGACGCTCTCGCCAACGAGCGCAACGTGGTCCTTCGCATGCCCCGGTGTGTGGACGACGGTGCATGTCTCGTCGCCGACGCGTACCTCGTCGTCGTCGCTGAGCGCCACGTCGCGCCGCGGATGGTCGCCGTACGCCGCGAGCGACGCGTCGAACTCGTCGAGAACCGCGTCAAGGCTACCGACGTGGTCGCCGTGCTGGTGTGTCAGAACCACGGCGTCAAGTCCATCGACATGGTCGCGTATTCGCCTGATGGTGCGCTCAGTCTCCGCGCTTCCCGCATCGACAAGGACGTTTCTTTCTCCAACCGCGAGCCACGCGTTCGACGTGAACGTCTCCGCTCCCTCCGTAACGTTGTGTATCTCCATGGCGGACCTTGTTCCGCGCGAGGTAAAACGTACCGACGCCCCTATACGCGTCGGGTGGCGAGTGTTCCCATGACCGAAGGCGACAAGACGCGTGCGTGGCTCGTCGAACGCGCCTACTCCGAGGAGGTACAGAACATGCTTGAACTCGTCTACGCGACACCTGACGGAGAGCGCCATCTGCGCCTCCAGAAGATGCTGTCTGTACCTCAACAGGCGGACACCATCACCGCGGCGCGCGACGTTGAGGTCGAAAGACTTGAGCCGGTGCGCGACGACGAAACCGCCGACCGGTACGCGCGCGAAGCAGAGCGTATGCGTGAGAGGTACGAACCCGACGAAACCGTGTGACCATCAGGCGCGCGGCGCTACCAGTCGAGCGAGCCGCCCGTCTGGTACTCGGCGACGTTCGTCTCGAAGAAGTTCTTCTCACGGTTGAGGTCGGTAGCCTCCGACATCCAAGGGAACGGGTTCTTCGTCCCGTACCTCTCTGGCAGGTCGAGCTGTTTCAGACGACGGTCGGCTACGTGTTCGACGTACTCGGCGAACTGTTCGGGACCCATACCGAGAATCTCGTCCGGGCACGCGTCGCGCGCGTATATCTTTTCGAGTTCAACGGCGCGCTCGATGAGTGATACCATCTCATCCTCGAACTCCTCGTTCCACGCGTCCGTCTGCGGCGCGGCGCGTATCTCGTTTATGAGGTCGACACCGAAGCCGACGTGCAACGACTCGTCGCGCATTATGTACTCGAACTGCTCACCCACGCCCACCATCTTGTTCTGTCTTCTCAGACCCAGCATCATAGCGAAGCCGGCGTAGAAGAAGATACCCTCCATCACGACGTAGAAGCCGACGAGGTCGCGTAGGAATTCGCGCACGTCGGCGTCCGTTTCTATCGTAAAGTCGTCGCGCTCCACGGCACGCGTCATCTCAACCACGAAGTCGTCCTTCTCCTCTATCGACGGCACCTCGTCGTACATACCGTAGATGTAGTCGGGTTCGAGACCGAGCGAGTCACAGCAGTAGATGAACGTGTCGGTGTGTACCGCCTCCTCGTACGCTTGACGTAGGAGGTACTGTCTGCACTCCGGTGCGGTTACGTACTCGTACACGGCGAGGACTATGTTGTTTGCCGTCAGCGACTCTGCGGTGGAAAAGAACCCAAGGTTCCACTCGACAAGCTGGCGCTCCTCCGGCGTAAGCTCGTTGTTTTTCCACTGGTGGACATCGTCCTGCATCGGCACCTCCTCCGGCGTCCAGTTGTTCGCCACACCAGCCTCGTAATACTCGCGCGCCCAGTCGTAGTCGATGGGTAGTATCTTGTTGGGGTCTGTCTTGTCACGGTCTTGTATCGTGTGTATCGGCATCGTATCACCTCACTGGCACGACTCGCACGTCGGGTCTTCGACCTTGCAAAGCTCCTCCGAGGGTCCTCCTCCGTCTGTCACGGCGTCTGTACCGTCGCGCTTCTGCGTCTTTCCGTACTCCTCGGTGTCGAGCGTCGACTTCTCTATCTGCGATGCACCAAGCGTCCGGAGGTAGTACGTCGTTTTGAGACCGAGACGCCACGCTGTCTTGTAGATATCATCCAGTAGTGAGCCGTCCGTCGATGGGAAGAAGACGTTGTGTGACTGGCTCTGGTCGACCCATTTCGCCCGCCGCGCTGTCAGC
>JBKHFQ010000138.1:0-4309 GCA_046540135.1 Halobacteriales archaeon | reverse complement strand
TAAGCCGTGCCATACAGAAACGGACAGGTAGGACGTTCTTCTTTGCGACGCGTTTTCTACCCCAGCGCGTTCGGCACAGAACGCACGTCCTCTACGCATTCTTCCGCATCTGCGACGAGGTTGTCGACGACTACAACGACGAGGGTGACGCCGACGAGAAACGCCGTGAGCTTGACGCTATACGCGAGGCGGCGCTCGGTCGGCGCGAGACAGACAAACCCGTTATCGAGGCGTTCGCGTCGGTGCGCGAGGAGGACGGTATACCGGAGCGCGAGGTGGATGAGTTCATCGACGCTATGCAGACCGACCTGACGAGGTCGCGTTACGAGGACTTCGATGAACTTCGGGGATACATGCGGGGAAGCGCCGCCGCTGTCGGGAACATGATGACCTGCATAATGGGAGTCGAAGACTACGAGGCGGCAAAGCCTCACGCCGAGGCTCTTGGTGAGGCTTTCCAGATGACCAACTTCGTACGTGACGTGCGCGAGGACGCGGAGAAACGCGGACGTATCTACCTTCCTCTGGAGACTCTCGAAAGACACGGCGTGACCGAGGACGACGTGATGTCGCTCGAAGCCACCGACGGGTTCCGCGACGCCGTACGCCACGAGGTTGAGCGTGCGGAGGACCTTTACACCGAAGGGGTCGCTGGGATACGTTACCTACCCGACGACTGCCGTTTCCCCGTCCTCCTCGCGTCGGTGATGTACGCCGAGCACCACCGGTTGATACGCGCACGAGACTACGACGTGCTGTCTTCCGAACCATCGCTCGGAACGTTGCGCAAGCTACGCGCGTACGGTCGGACGCGTCTTGCATGGGCGCGGAACAAGGACCCTGAGGCTGTCTTCGAGAGGGTGAGCGCGGTCGGCGACGGTGCATCTTCGTCGCGCGTTGGACGCCTCAAGAAGAGGATGCCGTTTGCCGTGGGCGACGAGGCTGAGAGCGACTAACCGAACGGGTCGAAGAGACGAGCGTCGAAACGGTCGGCTCGGACGAGTCCGACGCCGAACAGGACGGCAACGGCGACCGGTACGGCGTTCCCGAACCAGATGTTTATCCCTCCCCAGAGTATCACGAAGCTAACCATGTCGTCGAGCATGAAGTCGCAGGATTCGAGACGTTCGAGGAGCGCGGCGCGGTCGAACGCGGCGTCGAGAACGACGACCGAGACGACGGCTGAGAGCGCCCATCCGGCGTAGTTCGAGAGGGGGACGCCGTAGAAGACGCCGGAGTCGAACGACCAGAAGCCGAGCGCGACGGCTCCGGGGTCGAGGACGATGTCCATGGCGACGACCGCCGAGGCGACGACACCGAGACGGACGGCAAGGGACGAGGCGCGCTCGCCGAGTAGGAGGAGGCAGAGGAGGTAGGCGTTGACGACGAGAGGTATGTAGAAGACCGGGAGTGCGAGAGGTACGCCCGCGAAGGTGGGTCCAAGCGAGACTCCGTAAGCGAACTCGCCGTACGGTACGCCCGTTGAGACGCCGAGAAGTTCAACCGCGTAGGTGTAGGCGATGAGCGCAGTAGCCCCGTACGCGGCGCGGCGGTCGACAGTCGGTAGGACGCCCGCGACAAGAGGCGAGCGCATGACGAGGACGCCGAGAAGGAGGAGCCAAGGGTTGAACGCGAGGGGTTCGGGGAGGACGCCTTCGGCACTGGCGACGAGGGTGAAGGCGCCAACAGCAGGGAAGAAGACGGCGATGGTGAAACGGTTGTCGCGCACCGTCGCGTCAAAGGCGCGCTCAAACTCGTCGCGGTCCGACGGCAGACGGTCGCGGAGCGACGCGCCGCCGTAGCTCATCCGAATACCAGCTCCCAGAGACGGGTGAGGGTGACGACCGCACCCACGCCCGTGTTGAGGAGCGGGAAGTACCAGTAGGCGCGGTCAACGTCCGTATCGGCGTACGCAACGCCGAGAGCGAGAGTGGGGTAGACGAGGAGAAGTGCGGCGAACGGTAGCGACACCGTAGCGAACACGGCGGCGCTCGCCGTCCAGACGACGGCGCAGTATCCGAGCGTCCGCTCCTCGCCGAGGTAGGTCGCCGTCGTCTCTACGCCCGCGGCGCGGTCGGGTTCGATGTCGGGGACGGCGGAGAACGTGTGCATCCCCATCGCCCAGAGCCAAGCACCGACAACAGCGAGCGGCGGGAGTGCTTCGAGGGGCGAGAGGACGAGGAATCCAACGACTCCGGGGACGATGTACAGACCGTTCGAGAACGAGTCGGCGAAAGGCGTCGTCTTGAAACGCAGAGGCGGCGCGCTGTACTCGACTGCGAACAGGTAGAAGACGCCGAGAGCTACGAGCGCGGGCGTCGACAGGAACGGAACGAAGGCGAGTCCTGCGACCCCCGACACGACGACGAGAGCCGCGACGACCTTGTCGTCGGTGTATCGCACCTCCTTGTCGCCCTTCTTGGGGTTCTGCTCATCTATGCCGGCGTCGAAGTAGTCGTTGACGCCGTACAGGAACAGGTTGGCAGGCAGGAGGAAGTACAGGAAAAGAGTGAGGTTGAACGGCGAAAGGAGTTCGCGCGGCGTGTCGGCGGCATAGACGAGACCGACGAGGACAGGACCCGCGAGGTAGAACCAGAACCGCGGGCGCGAGAGTTTGAACAGGTAGACGACGCGGTCGCGCGTGCTAAAGCTCATCCTTGACGAGGTTCGCGGTGTGTTCCCCGCTTACGAGACACATCGGCACGCCGATTCCGGGGTCGGTGTACGAACCTGTGTAGTAGAGATTGTCGACCTTCGCCGACCTGTGCGACGGACGCATGAATGCGGTCTGCGTCAACGTGTGCGCGAGACCGAGCGCCGTTCCCTTGTAGCTGTTGTACCGAGAGGCGAAGTCGTCGACCGTGAAGACCTCCTCGACGACGATTCGGTCTCGTATGTCGACGCCCGTGTTCTCGGCGATGTCGTCGAGTATCTTGTTCTTGTACCTCTCGCGTATCTTCGGGTTGTCCTCCAGACCCGACGCGATAGGCACGAGCGTGAACAGGTTCGAGTGTCCGTCCGGAGCGACCGAGTCGTCCGTCTTGCTCGGTACGCAGAGGTAGTACGCCGGGTCTATGGGCCAGCCGGGTTCTTCGAATATCTTGGCAAAGTGTCCGTCCCAGTCGGTCGGTAGGACGAGGGTGTGGTGTTCGAGCGCGTCTACGTCGCCCTCGACGCCCCAGTAGACGAGGAAGGCGGAGGGTGCGTACGTCCTCGACTCCCAGTAAGACTCGTCGTGGGTGCGCTGGTGTTCCTCCAGAACGTCGAGTTCGAAGTGGGCGTAGTCGGCGTCGCTCACGGTCGCGTCGGCGCGGAACTCGCCCTCGTTCGTATCGACGACGCGTCCGTCGTTGCGCACGCTTCGGACCTCGACGCCCGTCCGCGTCTCGACGCCGAGTTCGCGGGCGAGTTCGGCGACCGAGTCGGCGACGCCCGTCATACCGCCTTCGGGGTAGTAGACGCCGAGGTTGAAGTCGACGTGCGACATCAGGTTGTAGAGCGCGGGGGTGTTCTTGGGCGAACCGCCGAGGAAGACAAGCGTGTACTGGAGAATCTGCCTCAGCTTGTCGTTCTCGAAACGGTTGTGGACGTATCCCTCCATAGAGCCGAGCAACTGAAGACCGAGCGGGATAGCGCGCAACACCGACGGGTCAAGCCAGTTACGGAGACGCGAACGGTCCTCGTAGATGAAGTTGTTCATCGCAAGCTCGTAGTTGTTCTCCGACGCGTCGAGGTAGTTGCGTAGCTTCTCCGCGCCGTTCTCCTCGTACTCCTCGAATACGTCGGCGGCGAGAGCGGGTTCCTTGGGTATCTCGACCTCGTCGCCGTCCTTGAAGAATATCTTGTAGTGCGGGTCGAGGTGTTCGAGTTCGTAGTAGTCGGTGGGTTCGCGGTAAAAATGACCGAAGAAACGGTCGAAGACATCGGGCATCAGGTACCATGACGGTCCCATGTCGAACCTGAATCCGTCGCGTTCGAGCGTACTTGCGCGTCCGCCGAGTTCGTCGTTTTTTTCGAGTAGCGTGACGTCAGCGCCGGCGTCGGCGAGGAAGCACGCCGCCGACAGACCGCCGAATCCGCCGCCGACGACCGTTACTGAGGCGTCGGTGAGGTCGTCGGATGACATTTACACGGTAGTTGCGCCGAAGACATAAACGTGCTTCGAACCGGGAAAGTAATGTTGCGCGGCAGACATATCGACGTAGATGCTTGAGTTCGGGACTGCGCGTGTCGCGCCGGGTGAGGTCGACACGGGGACGTTACACGCCGGAGAGACGCGCGACGGTTCGAGGTTCGGTCTGCCGGCGGC
>JBKHFQ010000137.1:0-4346 GCA_046540135.1 Halobacteriales archaeon | reverse complement strand
GGGCAGACGCCGTCGGCGAGCTTCTCCTCCGCCTCGCGTATATCGTCTCTCAGCGTCTCCAACCGTGCCTCAACGGCGGCGCGGTCGTCGCGTTTCTCGGCGAGGCGGCCACGGAGTTCTTCGACATCTTCCTCAGGCGGGTCGACCGCCTCAAGTTCGTCGCGTGCTTCTTCAAGAGCCTCGCGCCTCTCTTCGAGTTCATCACGCGCCTTCTCGGCTTCCTTGCGCGCCTCCTCCGCACGCGAGTTCGCCTTACGGACGGCTTCGCGTGCGTCTTCGAGCGCCTCGCTTTTCGACTCGACGCGCGTTTCGAGGCGCGCCTCTCTGTCTTCGAGCGACGAGACGGCTTCCTCCGCTTCCTCCTCCTCGTCGCGCGCTTCTTCGAGGTCAACATCGACCTCATCGGCTTTCTCACGCTTCTCATCCGCCTTCTCACGTAGCTCGCGGAGACGGTCCGCCTTCTCGTCAACATCGTCTTCAAGCTGGGCGACGGTCTCCTCGACGGAGTCAAGGCGTTCCCTTGTCTCCTCGTGGTCTTCGAGACGTTGCTCGGCGTCCCGCAGGCTCTCGCGCGCCTTCTCAACCTGTTCCTCGTACCGTTCTATCTCGTCCCCTTTCTCCGATGCACGTTCGCGGAGCGACGAGAGACGTTCGTGCGGGTCACCGTCCTCAATCTCCTCGACGGTTTGGCGCCTGTCGTCGAGACGGTTCTCGACCCGCTGGCGCACGCGTTTGACACCGAGACGTGCCTCATCGGCGCGTTCGCGGTAGGTTTCGAGCCTGCCTAACTGCAGAAGTTCATCGACGACGCGCCTACGCTCGTCGGGAGACGCCTCTATGAGCTTGTTAACCTCACCTTGGCGGACGTAGGCGCAGTTGACGAAGGCGTCTGCGTCCATCCGCAGGAGACGTTCGACCTCCTCGCGCGTCGAGCGCACGCCGTCGTCGCCTACGGCTTCGCCGTTACGCGTCAAGACGCTCTTGCGCGTCGTTGCGCGTCTGTCGTCGCCGGTTCCCGTCATCGCTATCTCCTGTTCGACGGAGTACGCGTCGCCCGCATGGACGAACTCCAAGCGGACACGTGTCTCTTCCTTCCCCTTCGTCACGACATCGGCGAGGTTCTCACCTGAATCGAGTGCGTCGCTTCCGTACAGGGCGACGAAGCACGCCTTGAGCAACGATGTCTTGCCCGCGCCGTTCCCACCCTGAACGACCGTGACACCCTCGTCGAACTCAACAGTCGCGGACTCGTAGCAACGGAAGTTGGTGAGTTCAAGTCTTTCGAGTCTCACGACGCGTCCTCCAGGGTGCTCTGTTGGGTCTTCTCGACGCCGGCACCGCCTTCCTGGTCGCTGTTCGCGTCGATGGAGCCTTCGACGCGTTCCTCGACCTCCTCGGCGATACGCGTCCGCGCCACGTCACCGTCGCGTACGAGCGCGTCTATCTCACGTCCTGCGTCGGTTAACTCCATCTCGCCGAGACGTTCGCGGACGGCGGCGTCGGGGTCGGCGAACTCCACCTCGCTCGTCTCTTCGTCGTCCCTGTCGCGCCTGTCGTTGACGCGTGCAACGAGGGCGCCGCGTTCTAGAAGCGCCTCCTCAACCTCGCTCTGTACGACGGGGGCGTCGGAACCTCCGGTAACCTCGACGAGCACGACAGCGTTCTCAACGTCGTATCCGCGCGTCCGCTCGATGACCTCGTCGGTACCTCCTTCGACAACTTCGGCGTCCACGGTCACGAAGTCGCGCGTCTCGACCGCGCGGCGCTCTACGAAGACATCGTCACCGAACTCAAAGACGTTGTAGCCGCGTGCCTCGTCCTCGTCGGCGCTCGCGCGTTCCGTCGAGCCACAGTAAGCCGCAACCGCACCGCCGACCTCGTCGCGTTCGGGATGGTGGTAGTCGCCGAGCATGAAGGCGCCCCAGTCTACATCCGTGTCGTTGACGAAGGCTTCAAGCGAGGTCTCGCCGAAAGGAAACGGCTCGAAAAGACCGTGGAAGACGAGTACGTTGTGCGACGCCTCTTCGGGCGAGGGGGAGAAACGGACCTCGGAAGGCTCGAACCGCGAGGACGGCGTGTGGTCAACGCCGTAGAAGGCGACATCGCTGACGACGACGGGTTCGGTTCCGAGACGGCGTACGAGACCTAGGTCCTGTAGAAGGTCGAGCCAGTCGGTATCGCGTTTCGACTCGTGGTTACCGACGACGGCGAGCGCCTCGACCCCGGCGTCGTCAAGACGGCGGAACAGGTCAACGGTATCGCGCACGTCGCCGAGTCCGGGGTTGCGCGAGTGGAACAGGTCGCCTGCGTGTACGAGGACATCGTATCCGCCGTCAACGGCGTCGTCGACGACACGCTCGAACGCACGAAGAAAGTCGCGCCGCCGATCGTCGGAGCCGTACTGCCTGTAGCCTATATGAGTGTCCCCCGTGTGCAGAACGCGCATCGGTCCCCCGCTCATTCGGTGGTAGCCGTCTCCAGTTCCCCCGACACGTTCCATATGAGGGTCCGCGTATGTGTCGGGAGGTTAGGGTCGTTCGAGACATCGTTGAGGACGTTTATGGCGCTCGCCGCCCTTTCGGACGGTTCGCGTCCGTCGTCGCGTAGGTACTCAAGAGCCTCCTCAAGCGAGTTGCGTACGTTCTGAGGAACTGTTTCGTCGTCAACGACGCGTTCGAGTTCGTCGGCAACTTTCTCTATCTCTTCGTCGTTCATGTTTCGAGAGTGATGGAAAGCGTTGGCTTCCCTCCCACTTAAATCCAAAGAAAGAGGGATATCTTTTTCCGAAGGAACCCGGAAGGGATTCCATGGCACAGATACGTTCGGTCAGCGAACTCGAACTCGACTCGCCCTTCCTCGTCGAAGGTCTACCCGGCGTCGGTCTCGTCGGTCAGATAATCGCCGACCACCTCGACGAGACGCTGGGAATGTCGTACCACGCCGCGGTCGACTGCGACAGCCTGCCGCAGGTTGCGGTCTTCGACGAGGGCATGCACGACGTACAGCCGCCCGTGCGTCTGCTTGCGGACGAGGAGAACGACCTCGTCGTCCTGCAGAGCGACGTGCCCGTGTCACCCAACGCAGAAGGTTTCGTCGACTGCCTCATGGGATGGATACAGGAGGAGAACGTCACGCCGCTTTTCATAAGCGGTCTGCCGACGCGTCCCGAAGGAACGCCCACGATGTTCGGCGTCTCGACAGGGGATGGTGAGAAGCTCCTCGGCGAAATCGAAGCCCCCGAACAGGCTGGGGTCGTGAGCGGACCGACGGGCGCGCTCCTGAAGGAGGCGGACGACCGCGGGGTAGACTCCGTGGGTCTGGTCGTCGAGACCGACCCCCAGTTCCCCGACCCCGCCGCCTCGCGCGTCGTGTTAGAGCGGGGGATTACGCCGATTACGGGTATCGAGGTCGGAACGGACGAGCTTGTCGATAAGTCGGAACAGATAATGGACGCGAAGGAACAGCTGGCGAAGCAGATGCAGGATACCAAGGAAGAGAGCACGACGGCGACGACCACGGGGATGTACCAGTAGCCGTGACAGACGAAGAGACAGCCCGCGAGGCGTGTTTCGAAGCGGGGATAAAGTTGGGGGCGCTCTACCACCAGTTCGTCGGGACGCCCGTATCGCGCGGGTCGGTCGGATCTCTCGAAGACGCCGTTGAGGGGGCGGTGGAAAGTCAGAGATACGTTGTCGACACCGAGGTCTCCATCGACGGCGTCGAACACAACCGTTTCGGCTACGACGAACTCAAAGGGACGATGCTCGACGTACGCGTGACCATCGAGAAGGACGGTGTCGTAGTCGAGGCAACCGTCGGCGACGAGGACGGCTACCCGATGATGCGTATCGACGAGGTGCGCGACGTTTAATTTAAGTTGTAGAGGTCCGTTCTGTCCGCATGGCACAGTCGACTCTCGAAGACGACGAACTGTTTGACGAGGCTTCGGACGAGATACGCGACGACGTTGAGTCAGCGCTCGAAGACGCACGCGACGCCCTGCCCGACTCCGACGACGTTCTCGATGTCGAAGGCGACAACATCATAGGCGTGCTCAACAGCCTCAAGACGGACCTCGACGCCGGAGATGCGCGCGACGCGTTGCGCGAGGCGAAGAAGTGGTACGGCATCGGTGAACGCGCCGACGCCTTCGACGAGGAGTTCGTCAAAGAAACCGAAGACGAAATCGGTGAGGTGGAGACGGCGCTCGGCGCTCTTGAAGACGCCGGGGAAAGCGCCACAGAACTCACCGACGCGGTCGCGTCGCTCAAGGATTCGTTATAGACGTGACGACGCCCGTACTCGACAACCACTGCCACATAGACCCGCGTAACGGCGACGGTATC
>JBKHFQ010000136.1:0-4371 GCA_046540135.1 Halobacteriales archaeon | reverse complement strand
CGAAGGTAGCACGGTGGTCGACACGACGACGTGGGAGGTAGTACGCGAGGGAGCCGCGTCGGACGCCGTCCACGACTACCTCAACCGAAACGGTCTCTGAGCCGCGTCAGGAGCGAACGCGTCTCGACGCCGCACTCGTCGCTGAACTCGCACGACTCGCACTTGGCGCGGTTGTCGGTCCGCGCCGGCGGCACTCCTTCCTTGATATCTTCGAGCTTCTCCAGCGCCCTTCCAAGCGCTCGTTCGTCGTCTCGTCCGACCTCCACCTCGCGCACAGCGCCGACTCTCGGATACTCGACGACGACGCGGCGTACGTCGTGGCGTGCCGAGACCAGACGCCGAACCGCCGCGGCTTCGATGCGTGCGGACGACCAGACGCCGCGTGCGGGCGGTTCGCCCGTCTTGACCACCGAGACGGTGACGCCGTCTTCGCCGAAGGAAAGCTTGTCGACCGTTCCGCGCAGACGGTCGCTCTCGACGTACCTCTCCTCGCGGTCGGGACGCGCGATGTCGTCCCAGACGGACGGTCTCTTGTCGCGCACCTCGGCAAGCTTTTCGGAGGTATCGGAAACGTCTATCTCGACCTCAACGCCCGCGACCTCGCACGCATGCCGGACCGCCTCGTCGGGTGATTCGACGACGGTCGGATAGACGTAGGCGAGTTCGCGCAGAACGCGCGTCTCCGGCGATGGTAAGCGACACGCCTCGCGCTGGGACTCGTAGTACGCCTGTCTGCCACAGTAGACGGCGTTCCGGACCTGAGAGACGTGGAACACGGACGAAAGTTGCGCCCGCGCAACAAACGGTTTACGTCCCGTCGTGTGGGACTAACCCCGACGTAGCAACAAAGACCGCGACGAGGATGTCGCGCTCGGTGGCGTGTCGGAGACAGACCCCGTGCGTGGACAGCCCGAGCCACTCCGGCGACGCTCGTCGTGCGGAGGTCGGCGAACTACAAGACGCGCTACCGACAGGCTTATTTTACGGTCCCGGCAACAAGACAACGCGCGGCAGTGGTGTAGTGGTATCACTTGGCCTTGCCAAGGCCATGACCCGGGTTCGATTCCCGGCTGCCGCAGAAAGGATGACTGCTTCGTCTTCGGGGATAGCACTTATGTATCTAAGGCGTATAGTTTTATTTCGTGAAAAATCTAATACTGTGGGATAAGGAGGTGTACGTTTGACCCAGGACAAGGTCATGATGGTCGACGACGACCCCGGAATACTCGACACCTACTCGGCTTGGCTCTCCGATGCATACGACGTGGTCACGGCGTCGACCGGGGAGGAGGCGCTCGACAGGATGCACGACGACGTATCCGTCGTCCTCCTCGACAGAAGGATGCCGGGCATGTCGGGGCGTGATGTGCTTGACGAGATGCATGACCGCGACCACGACGCGCGCGTCGCAATCGTAACCGCCGTTGAGCCGGACTTCGAGGTCGTTGACATGGGGTTCGATGCCTATCTTGTGAAGCCCGTCACGAAGGAAGAACTCGTCGAGGTGGTTGAGGAACTTTTGAACAGGGTGGAGTACAGCGAGATGGTGCTTGAATACCACTCTCTTGTCTCAAAGAAGGTTCTCCTCGAATCCAAGAAGACCGACGAGCAACTTGACAACAGCGACGAGTACGCAAAGCTCATCGACCGACTCGAAGACGTTGAGTCACGTGCCGACGAGCTTTTTCGTGGGATGTCGACGGACGGCTACAAGGCTCTCGTCCGTGACATTCAGGACCGAGCGTAGAAGAGACCGTGGACCCAGACGCCTTTCTTGAGCATCCTGTACTGCTGGTACGCCGCGCTTAGGTGCTTTGTCTGTCTCTCCGAGCGGACGCCGAGGACACGGAGTAGCTTCGCAACGGGATAGGTCACGAGCGTAAGGAGGTACATACGGCGCGCCGACGGATAGACGCTCTCGTACTTGTCCTCGAACTCTATGTTCCCGAACCCCTCTTCGGCGAGCGCTTCGCGGAACTCGTCGACGGTCGCGAGCGACGGCGCCGCCATGCCTTCGAGCATCGCGTCGACGCCCTCGTTCTCCTCGTCGGTCATCTCGTCGCGCGGCTTACCGAGGAAACCGTCGGCGACCACGAGAACGCCGTCGTCCTTGAGGACGCGTTTCGCCTCGCGCAGGAAGGCGTTCTCGTCGTCGGTGTGGCAGACGCTTTCGACAGCCCAGACGACATCGAACGTGCCGTCGTCGAACGGTACGTCGGTGTAGTCGGCGACGTGGAAATCGACGTTTTCGACGCCCCGTTCCTCCGCACCGCGACGCGCCTTCTCGACCTGCATCTCGTTGATGTTGACGCCGTCAACGTGTGCGCCGCGCTCCTGCGCTAACCAGACGGCGCTCCCCCCGACGCCGCATCCCGCGTCGAGGACGCGGTCGCCCGCCTCGATTCCTGCGCGGTCGGCGACGACACGTGTCAGGTTGATTACGGCGTCTTCGAGACTCTTGTGTTCGTCGTCGTGGTAGCCGTAGTGCATCGAGAGATGGTCGTTCGTACCCCACATCATCGAGTAGTCGACCTGACACTCGTCGTAGTACTCGTTGACCTTCTTCTGCACCTCCGAGGATGTCATTATGCCGACTACGCCCTTCGGAAAGTAGACGCTTTCGGTACCCAACACTCGGACCGTCACCGACAGAAAGATACGTCTCCCGTAACACGCGTCCCGTATGACCTCAGCCGAGAAGGTGCAGGACGATGACAACGACGACGGCTTCCTCACAGCGGTCGGTCGGAAGGTCGCGGGTCGGTTGACGCGCCGGAAGGTCGGTCTCCTGTTCGTCGGCGTCGTCTGTCTCTTAGCCGCCCCCTCGTTCCTCAGCTACGTCTACACGTTCATGGTGAACCAGGCGAGCGTGATACGCGGAAGATGGGACCTCGTCGCTCTCAACGTCGGCGTCTTCGTCGCCTTCGCCGTCCCCCTTGCCGCGGGTCTGCGCTGGCGCGTCAACTGGCGGTCGGCGTCGCTTGGCGCGTACGCCGCGTTCGCCGTCTCTCTTTTCGTCGAGATGTACGGCGTTCCTCTCACGATATACGTTACCTCCGCAGTCGTTCCCGACGGTGCGACGCCTGAAATCTCGGAGCGCGCCGTCGTCCACTTCGACTTCCTCGGTCAGCCTATGTTCCTGACGCTCTGGGGCACCGTCGGCGCCTGCATAACGCTCGTCGGCGTCGCCCTCATCGCCGTCGGCTGGCTGACGCTGTACCGCACCGACGACGAACTCGTCACGTCGGGGATATACGCGTACTCGCGCCACCCGCAGTACCTCGGCTTCCTACTGTTCCTTTTCGGCTGGTTCGTGCAGTGGCCCTCGCTCCTGACGCTCGCTATGTTCCCTATACTCGGCTACTTCTACTACCGTCTCTCAGTCGTTGAGGAGGAGGAGGTGATGGGTTCCATCGACGCGAAGGACGAGTACAGGGCATACATCGAGAGTACCCCCCGTTTCGTCTGACTCCCCGAATAGACAACCTATAAGGAACGCGCCCCCGACCTTTTCGGCATGCGACTACACGAGTATCAGGCTAAGCAGGTCTTCGCCGACGCGGGTATCGAGACGCCCGAAGGCGAGGTCGTTGGAACCGCCGACGCCGCGCGCGAAGCCGCCGAACGTATCGGCGGAACCGTGGCGGTAAAGGCGCAGGTCCATGTCGGCGGGCGTGGAAAGGCAGGCGGGATAAAGCTCGCCGACGACGCCGACGAGGCGTACGAAGCGGCGGACGAAATCCTCGGAATGGACCTCAAGGGGAAACACGTCGACAAGGTTCTCGTTGAGGAGGCGGTCGACTTTGTCGACGAACTTTACGTCGGCGTCACGACCGACCGCGGAGAGGGGCGCGCCGTCGCCATGGTCTCGTCCGAGGGCGGCGTCAACATTGAGGAGGTTGCGGAGGAGAACCCCGACGCAATCGCACGTACACACGTCGACCCGGCGTACGACCTCCGTCCGTTTGAGGCGCGTGAGGTCGTCTACGGTGCCGGCGTGTCGCGCGACGCCGCGCGCGACGTTACCGGCGTACTCTCGACGCTGTACGAACTCTGGGACGAGAGCGACGCCGACGACGCCGAGATAAACCCGCTGATGGTGACCGAGGACGGCGGTGTGGTCGCCGCGGACGCCGTCTTCAACATCGACAACTCGGCGCTGTACAGACAGGAGAAACTCGCCGAGATGGAGGACGAAGCGTTCGAGGACGACTTCGAGGCGCGTGCGAGCGACGCCGGATTCGACTACGTCCGTCTCGATGGCAACGTCGGTATAATCGGGAACGGCGCAGGTCTCGTCATGACCACCCTCGACCTGGTCGACTACTACGGCGGTTCGCCCGCCAACTTCCTCGACATCGGCGGCGGCGC
>JBKHFQ010000135.1:0-4384 GCA_046540135.1 Halobacteriales archaeon | reverse complement strand
GGTAGCTTGTCGCGCTCTTCCTCCCGACGCTCTTCGGGGAGCGTGAAGTAGTTGTTTGGCTCGACGAAGTTCTCCTGTCCGAAGTCGGAGAGAATCATGTTGATGAACGCCGCCTCCTTCATACTTGTGTCCTCCCACGTGTAGCAGTGTAGGTCACGGTTGAGCGGGTAGTCCTCGGCACCGAGGTTCTCGCCGTAGCTGTACGTCGTTCCGTCGAGTTCGAGGTCTATGGCTGGCGTCGCGCCGTCGGGTTCGACGAAGGCGAGGGCGATGTACGCGATGGCGTTGTCCTCCTGTTCGACTATCTGCGCGACCTGCTGGTTCTGTCCGCGACGCACGTCGGGTTCGATGGGAGCGTCGGGGTCGCCGTAGAGGTTCGCACGGAACGCCGTGTCAGTACCCGAGTCCTCGGCACGTCCGACGGCGTATATCTCCCTGTCGGGACCGCCGAGTTCGCTCCAGTTGGTTATCTCTTGTTTGTAGATGGCGCGGAGTTCGTCGCCCGTGATACTCGTGACGCCCTCGTCGTATATCTCACGCGAGACGACGAGAGGCTGACCGTCAACGCCGACGACGTGGTCAACGATATTATCGAGGTCCTCGTTGTCCTCGCCGAGTATCGACTCGGCTGTTGAACTCGCGTCACCTATGTCCGTCCTTTCATTTATTACAGCCTCGACGCCCGTGCCGGAGTGGCTGAGGCCTATCTGTGCGCTGAAAGGCGGGTCGCTACGCGTCTCCGTCGGCTCGAACCCGTAGAGCGACGCGAAGTAGTCGGCGAGGTTCATGTCGGTGTCGATGTCGTACTGGTCGGGTCCCCAGTACTCCTCGTCGTCGGCCGGCGGGTTGCCGTTCCAAAGCGAGCCGGCGTCGTTGGTAATCGGATAGACGGTCGACGAACCGTCGGCGGTGAGCGACGAAGTGTCGGACGAACCGCCGTCGTCCGAACCGTCGCTTGTGTCCTGACTTCCGTTGCTACCGTTGTTACCATTGCCATTTCCGCCCTCGTTCTCTTCGTCATCAGCGTTACCTCCACCGAGACATCCGGAGACGACGCCCGCTCCCGCGATGCTACCTGTCGCCGCCAGTACCTTCCTGCGTGAAACGTTTTTGCGGTCTTTTTCGACCATCACCCGGCTATGGTCACAGTACACACAAGTAGGTTGCTAATAGAGGTACTTTCGCCGACAGAGTAGAAAATAGCTCTAAATAGCAATATATAGTTTTGCAGTTTAACCAAGAGAGGCATAACAATAAACCGAAACATGAGATTAATCAACTGAAGTCGTTAACCTTCTGAAATACGCCAGAGACGGTCCGGTATATAATACGCTTTCTGTCGCATATATCTCCGGCGAAGGATGTTCTTCTATCCGTGGATATATAACTAATAGCAGGATATTTACGTGGTCCACGAATAGTCGGTGTATGGGATACAGAACGTCAGACCGACGGGGTGTAAAACTTGGCTGACGGCGACGGTCCTATCGAACGCAAGGTGCAGGTAACCGGCGGTTCGACGTACACCGTCTCGCTCCCCAAGGACTGGGCGCGCGACCAGGGCGTCGAGTCGGGTTCGACGGTGCGCCTCTACTCGCGCGACGACCGTCTCCTCGTCTCGAACGACGGTGACGGAGGTAGACGGTCGGTGACGATACAGGCGGAGGGGCGCGAACCCGAGGACCTTGCGAGAAGCGTCGAGTCGGCGTACATAGCCGGGTGCGAGGAGGTCCGTGTCGAGGGGATGCTCGAAAACGACCAGCGCCGTGGGATACGTGACGCCGTCACAGGACTCGTCGGAATCGAGGTACATGAGGAGGATGAAAGCTCAATCGTCGCGCGTACGATGCTCGACGTGGGCGACCTTTCACCCGAACAGACGCTCGTGCAGATGAAGCTCACGGCGCTCTCGATGCACGAGGACGCCCTCGATGCCGTTCTGGAAGGGGACTCCGAGAAGGGGAGACGCGTCGCTCACCAAGACGACGACGTTGACCGTCTGTTCGGTCTCATCTGCCGAGAGTTTCAGAGGTCACTCGTCAACGTCGACGTGCCGATGCGCGGCGGCGAGCTAACCAAGTTCGAGTACTACACGGCGGCGCGACAGTTGGAGCGTATCGCTGACCACGCTGAGAAGATAGCAGAGGTCGCGGAGCGCGCCGGATCGACGCCACCCGATGAGGTTGCAGAGAGGTTCGGCGCGCTGGGGGAGCGGTCACGGAGCCTCGTCCGCCGCTCGGTCGACGGTCTACTCGATGTGGACGACACTGACCTTGGCGATATCATAGTCGACGCAGAGGTGTTCGTTGAGGATGCCGAGGCTCTCGACCGCGAACTCTACGAGCGTGGAGCGGACGACGCCTACCTTCTCGGAACCGTCCTCGACAGCCTCGTGCGTACGTCGGAGTACGGCGTCAACGTTGCGGAGGCGGGGCTTCAGGTCGAGATGCGTGACGCGTCTCGGTAGGACAACGTAGACGTACGGTAGGCTATTACAAAGCCGTATAAGACAGGGGTACGGTTCGATAAACGTCGGCGGGGAAGAACGACACGCCACTATCCATGGTATGCCGCGTCACGACATCCACCTACTCGTTTCTGTCCCCGTCTTACCTGTGCGCGAAGTACGCGACGAAAGGTTCGGCGGCGTCGACGCGCGCGAAGCCCACGCGCTCGAACTGTACGACGTCGTCAACCTCGTCGCCCGCCGCCTTTTCTACGACCCCCGTCTCGTCCGCAGTCGGTGTCCGTAGCTTCGCTTCTACCGTCTGTTCGTCGTCCGCCGGAAGCCAGTGTACGACGTCAGCGTCACCCTCGCGGACGAGCGACAGGTCGTTTCCTATGTGACGGACGACAGGCGGGTCGCGCGAGACGACCTCGACGTTGTAAAGCGACTTTAGGCGGAGACGTTCGCCCTCGTCGGGCAGGTCGTCAGTTTCGAGTAGGACGGCGTCGTCGACGCGTATCTCGCGTTCGCCGCGGTCGTCGTCGGGATGGAGAGGCGGATGCGCGACGGTTTCGGGCGCGTCCTCAACCTCGACGCGGACCGGGTCGCGTACGAAGAAGTACCGGTTCGCGGCATCGTCGACGAGGGCGCGGTTGGCGGAGTAGACGTGCTCCATGCTGAACTCTATGTCGGATTCGCTGACACCGAGTTCAAGAAGTGCTTCGCGGAGCGCGTCGCCGCGTATACCGCGACGGAGGAGTGCGCGTACTGTTGGGACACGCGGGTCGTCCCAGCCTTCGTACTCGCCTTCCTCTATCGCCTCGGCAAGCGACGAGGTGGAGAGCGTACCGTACTCCTCGACGCTTATGCGTCCCCAGTGGAGGACCTCGGGGTACGACCAGCCGAAGGCGTCGTAGACGTACCTCTGGCGCCCCTCGGAGTCGCGCAGGTCCTTTCCACGTATGATATGCGTCGTGCCGAGAAGGTGGTCGTCGACCGCCGACTGGAAGTCGAGCATGGGCCAGACGCGGTAGTCGTCGCCCGTGAGCGGGTGCGGGTGCTCGTCGACATCGACGATACGGAACGCGACCCAGTCGCGGAGCGCGGGGTTCTTGTGTTCTATATCCGTCTTGACGCGCAGGACGGTGTCGGTGGCGTCGTCGTGCATACGTTCCCACTCGTCGAGGTTTTTTTCAACTCCGCGGTCGCGGTGGGGACACGCGACCCCTTCCGCCTTCTTTTCGCTGAACTCGTCGGCTGGACAGTCACAGACGTACGCCGCGCCCTCCTCGATGAGTTCGCGGGCGTGTTCGTAGTAGGTTTCGAGACGGTCGCTCGCGCGGTACGTCTCGTCAACGTCAACGCCGAGCGCCGCGGCGTCCTCCTCGTACCCTCCATACGCGTCGCGCAGAGGACGTTTGTTGACGGGGTCGGTGTCGTCGAAACGTAGGATGAGCGTCCCGTCGTACTCGCGGACGTACTCATCGTTGACCACCATGCCGCGCGCGCTTCCTATGGTAGGCGGTCCGTTGGGGTTTGGCGCGAAACGCATCACGATTTCGTCGTAGCCGTCTGCGTTCGGAAGTTCGGGTAGCCCGTCGTCCTCCTCTTCCTCGTCGTCTTCGAGCATCTCGGGAGCTTCGTCTTCGAGCGTCGCACGGCGCTCGTCGGCATCCATCGCGTTGACCTCCGCGACGACCTCGGGCGCTTCCTCCGAGATTTTCTCGGCGTTCTCGCGCAGGTCGGGGTGTTCGCCCATCAGCGTACCGATGACAGCACCGGGTTCTGCGTCCGCGCCGTGTTCAACGGCGTTCTGCAGAGCGTACAGCCTCACGAGTTCGCGCGTTTCGTCGTTCATTAGTACTCCCTCCTCACGAGGTAGTCGGCGACATCGGCGAGGGCATCACGCTCGTCCCCTTGAGGAAGCGCGTCAAGGTC
>JBKHFQ010000134.1:0-4385 GCA_046540135.1 Halobacteriales archaeon | reverse complement strand
AAACTGCGTCGGGGTCGTACCCCATCTCTATAGCCTCCTCGGCGAACTCCTGAGGTGTCTTCGTCATAGGGTCGTCGACATTAGTGAGTTCGACCATCTCCCACCACGACTCGTAGACATCGTTCGACGTGTCGACATCGTAGTAGATGTCGGCGGTTCCGGGTCCGGCTCCGCCCGCGAAACGGCGCTTGTAAACGACGTAGCCGAGACCCGCGAGCGCGAGCGCGACGGCGGTTCCAACTATGTAGACGAGGTTGTTCATGATGGTAACCCAGAGACGGTCCCAGAACGTGACCTGTAGGCTCTGCGAACCGCCGCCTCCACCGCCCCCGCCTTGCGACTCCTGCGGCGTACCCTGTGTCTCCTGGGTATCCGCGTTCGTCTCGCCGTCTTCGGATGGCTCAAGGTCAGCGCCACCCCCACCTCCGCCGTCACCGTCCCCGTCGGGCTGGTTTTCCTCTGTCGGAATAAAGCTCGTGTCCATGACATCGCTCGGGTCCGTCTCGATGGCGTCGAGCGACGTTGAGGCGACGCCGACGGCGAGTATGCACGCAACCGCGACGAGCGTGACGATAGGTCCCTGTACGTTCACTACGTTAGAGTACTCAGAAGGTGAACTTAGGCTTTCTGGCAAAACACCTATCTGTCCGACGAGTGTCTGACGCTGACGGCGACCCCGCGCGACGAACGTCGCATCTCCTCGCCGTGCATCCGTGCGCGCCCCACACCGACCGCCGACGGACCTTCGAAAAGAACGTCGTCTCCGACACGGACTCCATCATCGGCGTCGACCACGCCCGGAGCGAGGACGCTTCCCTCCGGAACGAAGTCGTCTATCTCGACGCGGTCAGCGCCGAGTTCGCGCGCGCCCTCGACCGAGACGGCAAGCGTCCCGTATCCGGGGGTGAGCGTGGCGAGGTGCGCATCGTCCTCGTCGCGGACGAGACGGAGTCGCGGTAGGCGTCCTTCGACATGCGCCTCTTCGAGAACGTCTCCCGCACCGCGCCCGAACTGGTAGTCGGCGGTCGCGCGGACGTAGGCGCGTTTCTCGTCGGCGCGCGAGACGGCTTCGACACCGTCAAGCGCCTCGCGTAGCGCGTCGAGCGCCGCGTCGTCCGTAGGGTGCGCGCCGTCGGGGACCGTCCATTCGACATCGACACCCGTCTCGTCAACGGCGCGCTCGACGACATCGCCGTAGCCGCTTTCCTCGACGTGCGCTACGACGCGGTCGTACGTGTTCTGGCGCAGGTAGTCTGCGAGTACGCCGCCCACGAACTCGACCTCCTTGGCGTCCCACCGCCCCGTGACGGGCGTGTCGTAGTGTGCCGAAGGATATACGTTTTCGAGACCGCGCGGGACGACTCCAAGGGGAGAGGTGACAACAACCTCGTGGGCGCGCCGCCGCACCGCATCACGGAAGTCACCGTGCGAACGGGACTGGGAGTACGGCTTTCCCGCGGAACACGGCAGAAGAACGGCAACGTCGTCACGCGGCGCGCGGTAACGTTCGACGACACGGCGTGCGAAACGTCGTATCTCGGCGCGGTCAAGCGACTCCGACGAGTTAGGCGACATATCGGTGCGCCGAGCGACAGGCGCGCGCTCCTCGACGTAGTCGGTGCCGTCGAGAAGGCGGACAGCCTCGACCTGCCACCGCGATGCCCGCATCTGCCCCTCGACGTAGTCGCGAAGGCGTCCGTTGCGTATCCGGTCACGGACGTTTGCGAGTTCGGCGCGTAACGCGTTGACGTTATGCCGCGCTATCCCGTCGCGTCCGAGTTCGTCGGGTGACGCGTCGGCGCAGACGGGACAGGCGCACGGGAGTTCGTCGAGTTCTTCGATACCGACCTCAAGTTCACGCGTCATGTACGTCCCGCCCTTCCCTGACACGACGGCGTGGTCTTCGTCGAAGGCGTCGAATCCGAGGTACGCGAGCGTCGCAACGTTACGGGGCGTCGCTGAGGCGGGCAGAAAGAGCGCTGAGTCGGGTTCAAGCGACCGGCGGACGCGTTTGACGGCGTCGACGGCGTCGCGTGAGTTCCCCCCACGCACACCGGTCAGAATATAGACATCGTGACCAGACGGTTCGGGCTTCTCTGCGCTTACGACCGCCGCCGAAGGAAACTCTCGCTCCGCGGGTGTTGGCTGTTTCTCCTCGACGACCTCGGCGGGCGTTCCGGGCGGCGCGGCACGGTGTGGGAGGACGATGACCTTCGAGTCGTCGCACTCGTCGGGTGCGTCGCGTTCATCCGACCACAGGCTTCCGTAGTCTTCGAGAACGTCGCCGACCAAGGCGGGCGTGGTGCGCGGTTCGTCGAGACGGAGTTCGCCAAGGCGCGCCGTACCGTCGCGGTCGACGACCTCGAAGTAGTGCGTCATCCGTACACCTCCGTCCGCACGCCTTCGTCACGGAGAGCGTCGAGGCGCGGATGCGTCCATCCGGGATGTTCGAGCGTCACAGTTGCGTCGGGGTTGAGCGACGCGAGACGTTCGACGCCGCGTAGTGCGCTTCCGACGGCGGCGTGGTCAGGTTCGTCGGGTGTCTCGGCGTTGAGCGGGTACGTCTCGGAGAGTTCGGGCGGGAAAGGTCCGAAGGGCGGGCGCAGGAGGTAGCAGTCGCGTCCCTGAGCCTTTCCGGCGGTCACGACCACCTCGTCGCCGACCTCGAAACGGTCGAGGCGTTGGTGGTGCCTCACGACCTCCGGACGGTGCGGGTTGCCGAGGTAGAAGAACGACGACTTCGAGACGGGGTCGTAACGCTCAACCGTCTCGGCATGCGCACCGAGGCGTCGGAGACCGTCGAGTAGATGTGGGTGGGCGTGGCAACGCTGTTCGACGAGTTCGAGGAGGTTACCTGCACGTATCGCCTCGCGTACACGCCTCATCTCGGCGAAAGAGAGGTTGAGGTTGTGCTGTGCGAGAGCCTCAAAGCCGAGTTCGTCGGCGAGCGTTCCGCTACACGCCGAACACGCACACGGTAGTTCGTCGAGTTCGTCGACGTGGAGCGTGCCTTCGGGGGTCATGTACCGCCCTTCCTCGGCGTAAAGCGCGTACGCCGCCGAGTCGAACAGGTCGCATCCGACCGCCGCGGCGAGCGCGAAGACCATCGGATGCCCCGCGCCGAACAGATGGACAGGTGCGTCGGCGCCCAGTCCGCGTTTCGCCGCCAGGACGACATCGACGAGGTCGCCGAAACGGTAGTCGGACATAAGAGGAACGACAGCGCCGACGGGGTAGACGTCGCCGTGTCCGTACGCGGAGCGCGCCGAACGTTCGCGCAGGTCGCCGTACGTCGCACCCTGTACCGGCGCGTTGAGCGCAGGCGCGCCCTCGTCGTCGTACATCCGCGCCGCTTCCTCAATACGTTCGGCTGTCGTCTCAACGTCCCCCTCCGCGCGCTCACGCGGCGCGTCGGGCGGCGTCGGAACGTCGAGCGGCGTCGCAACATCGCTCCCTATCTCGCGCTGGAACTCCAGTATCTCGCGGTTGGAGACATCGATTTCGTCGTCTCCGTAGACGCTCATCTGGTACGAACCCGAGTCGGTGACGACGACGCCGTCGAAGCCGTCACCGACGACCGAACGGACGCCCTCGCTGACCGCTTCGTCGCGCGAGTCGCCCGTGTAGATGATGTACGAGTTGGTGATAGCGATATCCGCCTCGGTCAGGTCGGGCTTGTGTAGATGCGGGTTGACGACGGGCATGAGGGCAGGCGTTGTGACCGACCGACCGCCCATATCCAGCGCCCCGACACGCCCCATCGCATCCTTCGCGCCTATCTCGAATCCACTCATTGCACGCGGTTCGTCGCGCCGCCGTTTGTAGCTTGTGAAACGCAAGCTTTTCGACGGGGACGCACATACGAACCCACGAGCCGAGGTAGCCTAGCCTGGCCAAGGCGCGCGCCTGGAAAGCGCGTGGCGTCAAGCCTCGAGGGTTCAAATCCCTCCCTCGGCGTCTTACGCAACGGTTTAACTCTCAAATAAATCAAAAATACTCTAAATAAAGTCTCAAGATAGCCTATAGCCCGCGCACCGCCCTAAATACCCGTTACTATGTTGAGCCTGTTACAAACGAACCTCATCATTAGAACGCGGCACGTAGCCGAATCATCTATCCCAAACCGCTACCCGAACGAGTAGTAATGGAGAATGACCATACGAACGGAGTAGGAGCGTTCATCTCGATCTCGTCAACAAGGCACGAGTAGACTAATCTACACTGTCTCAAAGCCGAGCGAGAACAGCTCAGATTATTGCCTTGGGGGGGCACGTCTACACGCAGTACCCCGATTTATTTTTGTCTTTAGTTAATGAACCCCAATGTAGCAGGAACCCCTTAAGACGAATAATCCGGTCGCCGGTCATCATATAATAGAGGCTGTA
>JBKHFQ010000133.1:0-4416 GCA_046540135.1 Halobacteriales archaeon | reverse complement strand
AAAGACTGAGGGCGATGACTCGGTGGAGGACGGGGCTGTTGCGAGCGTAAGCTCGCCACCCTCTGAGCTTCGCTCAGAGACTGAGTTGACACAGCCACAAGACAGTCCAACAGAGGGCGAAACCCACCCGACGACGTTGGAAACGGATGCGTCTTGAAACCTTAGGGTAGCAAGCCCGAAATCCCGTGACGGGATTCCCGCGTACGTCAATCAGAGATTGACGTGCTCGTCAGAGCAAGGCTCTGACGAACGTCTTTAGCCGCGGGAGGATGTCAAGTTGAGACACCACGCGACGCGGTCGACCGTATCGAAGGTCAGAGCGACTCGTAGTTGTTCTTGTAGACAGCAAGCGTCGCCTTGAACGCGCCGAGTATCACGGGTCCGATGAACAGACCGATGATTCCCATCGCGTAGATTCCGCCGAGGACGCCGATAAGTACGACGCCGGGGTTGAGTCCGGTGTCGCGGTCGACGAGGTACGAACGCAGGAGGTTGTCGGAGACGCTTACGATTGTTGCGCCGTAGAGGGCGAGAGCGACCCCCGCGACGACTTCGCCGGTTGCGACGAGATAGACCGACGCGGGTCCCCAGACAAGGAAGACGCCGACGATGGGCAGGACGGCGAGGAACAGCATCACGAATGACCAGAACAGGGGGTTTGGTAAGCCGACCGCGACCAGCGCCGCGCCCGTCAGTATCGCCTGGACGACGGCGACGAATAGATGTCCGTAGACGACGGCGTGCGTCATCTCGCCGAGGCGTTCGTAGAGCCTGCCGGTGATATCAGGCGGGAGCGGCGAGACATCCTTCGACCAAGCGACGAAGTCCTCGCCGTCCTTGAGGACGTAGTACAGGAGGAAGACGAAGAGGGTCGTGCCAAGAAGGACGCGCGAGACGAGACCGAAGACCTGTGATAGGCTACCGACGAGGACGTTTCCTATCCTCTGCCCCACGGACGACACTTGCTCGGTTATATTGAGTTCCTCGCCCGTGTACTCGTAGACGAGTTGCTCAACGGGGGTGAAGTCGAACGTCGTCGCATCGATGTTACGCGTGAGTTCGACGGCGTCCTGTACTACGACGATACTCACGATTAAGATTGGCGCGACGATGAGAAACAGGGCGAACACGATGGGGATGAAGGACGCTACCTTCTCACCCGTGTACGGTTCAAGGAGATCCTTGAACGGGTACAGGACGTAGCCAAGTAGAACGGACGCTATGATGTACTCAACGAAAGGCAGAAGGACGAGTAACGCGAGCAACGACGAGACGGCTACCGTGAGAAGTACAAAGGCACGTCGCTGGTTCATACAGTTTCCGTCGTACCCGCACGGTATAAAACCGGGCGTAAGGTTTAGTTCGTCGCGTCCGTACGGCGCGCATGCCGAACCTCGACGACGCGTACGAGATAGGCGGTACGCGGATTGAGAACCGCCTCTACCGTGCGCCGTTGCTCGAATGCGCGGGGAACGGCGACGATGCGGTCGACGTCTTCGTCCGTGAACTCGAACCCGCCGCCGAGTCGGGCGTCGGTCTAATCTTTCAGGGTGCGACAATCGTGACAGAGGAAGGAGGATGTGCGGCGCCCGGAATGACGCGCGTCCACGACCCTTCGTTCGTCGCCCGACTTGAACGCCTCACCGACACCGTACACGAACACGGCGGACGTATCTTCATGCAACTCGAACACGGCGGTCTGCGGTCGATGGAGACGTGGCACACCGAGTACCGCGACGAGCATCCGGAGGTGCGTCAGTTAGCGCCGTCACCGCCACACCCGTTGATGCGTGCCGCGGACGCGTCGGGGTTCCTCGAACTCGACGTACACGTACTTTCGAACGACAAGGTGTACGAACTTGCCGAGAGGTTCGGTCGTTGCGCGGGATACGCGGTCGACGCGGGGTACGACGGTGTTCACATCGCCGGTGCGAACATGGGTATCGTCCAGCAGTTCCTGTCGCCGTTCTACAACCGGCGCGACGACGAGTTCGGCGGGTCGCAGGCGCGGCGCAACCGGTTTCTGGAGCTTCTGCACGACAGAATACGCGAGTACGCGGGCGACGTTCCTCTCGTGACGAAGGTACCGGCGGAGACATCTGCGCCGCCTTTCGTCCGTCCGCGTATCTCGTACGAACAGGGCTTACAGACGGCGGTGCGCGCCGACGAGATAGGCTACGACGCCGTCGTCCCCGTCGAGGTTTCGACGTTCTGGGACGCGAGCATCGTCAAGGGACGTTACCCGGAGCGCGCGTGGAACGACGAAGGAATGCAGGACGGATACGCGGCGGCTTTCGGCGGCGCACGACGCGCCCGCCTCGTCTCGTTCCTCAACCACGTCGAGTCGTACGAGTACGGCTTTGAACCCGCGTGGAACGCCGACTTCGCGCGTGACGTACGACGACGCGTCGAAGTTCCCGTCCTGACAGAGGGTGGCGTCCGGGGACGCGAGACGGCGGACCGTCTCATCGGAGACGCGTGCGACGCCGTCGGTATGGGACGACCTTTCTACGCCGAACCGCGTCTCGGAGCGCGTCTTCTAGGCGACGAATCAGGAGACGCGGAGGTCGTCTGCGACAACTGCAACAACTGTACGGTGCCGCAGGTGACGGGCGCGCGAGGTGTGTGTCGCACGCCTTCGGTGCTGCAGGAGGCGGCGGAGTTGCGCGAGCAGGGGGCTTACGAGTAGAGACGGACCGTCTCGACCGTATGAGGAACGTAGAAGACGACGGCGGTGGCGGTCGCGTAGAGCGATGTTTCGAGAAGAACCCGCGTCCCAGCAGGGAGAACCATGCCGACTGCGACCGCGGGAAGTAAGGCGACGAGTACGGCGTTCTCGTCCCTGAGAAGGTCACCGAAGTCGTACCTGTCGGCGAGGGCGTGGTACGCGACATAGCCGCCGAGGGGTAGACCTACGCCGACGGGGAGACGGTAGTCGGAGCCGAGTGCGACGCCTACGACGGCGACCGTGAGCGCGGCGGAGAAGGCGATTTCAGGGTCGTATCCATCGTAGGCAACGGCTATGAGATAGGCAACGCCGACCGCGACGCCGGCGACGACATCGACGGGGAAATGTACGCCGATAGCGACCCGCGAGAAGGCGACGATACCGACGACGGAAGCCGCGGCGGTGTATCGGGCACGTCGGTTTCCAAAATCGAGCACCTCGGCGAGCGCGAACAGGACGACGGTGGAACCGAGTGCATGACCGCTCGGTAGCGCGTAACCGGACTCGGCGACGGCGTCAACGGCGAGTTCGGTGGGAGGGCGTGGGTGGGCTATCGCGCCCTTGAGACCTGTCGTGAGCGCGACCGCACCGAGGGCGGCACCGAAGACGAACTCACCCGTCTCGTCGCGCCGGGAGTAGTAGAAGGCGACGACGAGCAAGCCGAGTAAGACGGGGTCACCGAGATGGGTGACGAGCGTGAATACATCACGACCGGCGGGCGGTAGCGCCTCCTGAACCGCTCTGACCGTATCCACCCCTCCGACATCGGTCATGTACCTGACCACCGGCGCATCGAACGTCAATCTGTCGGTAGTCCGAGACGCCAGATACTTTACCCGGGCAGGGGTACTTAGCCCCATGACCGACGAGTTTCCGGAGTACGTCGACGTAGACTACACCGACGGTGAGGGCGAGTCGCCGAGCGACTACACGACGCTCGACCGCAAGATGCAGAAGGCGATAGAGGTGACGACGAAGGGACTGGAGGAGTACCGCAACCCGGCGGTAATGTGGACGGGCGGTAAGGACTCCACGCTCACGCTCTACTTCATCAAAGAGGTCGCCGAGGAGTACGGCTTCGACACGCCAACGGCGGTCTTCATCGACCATTTCCAGCACTTCGACGAGATTATACAGTTCGTCGAACACTGGGCGGACAAATGGGGCGTCGAACTCGTCTTCGCGCGCAACGACGACGTGCGTTCGCTCGCGGACGAACCCGGCGACGAGGTACGCGTCGAGGACCTGAACGAGGGGAACCAGCATCACGTACGCGAGATTCTGGAGTACGAGGACGACACCTTCCCGTTCCTCCTCGACACGTACGTCGGGAACCACCTGCTCAAGACCGTCCCGCTCAACAACGCCATCGAAGAGCACGGAATCGACGGTATCATCTCTGGCGTGCGCTGGGACGAACAGGAGGCGCGCGCCGACGAAACGTTCTTCTCACCGCGCCACGACCCCGATATATACCCGCCGCACGACCGTATCCATCCGATTCTACAGTTCGACGAGGACGCTGTCTGGGACGCCTTCTGGAACTACGTCGTCCCCGACACGGTTGAGGGCTACCCCGACGAGGGCTACGTGCCGCAGGGATACGACGACCTTCCCGAAGGCATCACGCAGGACGACGTTCCCGTGTCGCCCAAGTACTTCGAGGGCTTCCGTTCGCTCGGAAGCGA
>JBKHFQ010000132.1:0-4427 GCA_046540135.1 Halobacteriales archaeon | reverse complement strand
TCCTCAACGACTCGGTCAACCCGTCGTTCTCGTTCAAGGACCGCGTCACCGCCGTTGCGGTCGCACGCGCAATCGACTTCGGAGTCGACGCAATCGGATGCGCCTCGACGGGCAACCTCGCTTCGAGCGTGGCGGCGCACGCCGCAAAGGCTGACCTTCCGGCGTACATCTTCATACCCGACACCATCGAGGAAGGAAAGATTACGCAGACGCTCGCCTACGACCCCGAAATCGTGCCGGTCGACGGAAACTACGACGACGCCAACCGTCTCGCTACGGAGGTTGCGGACGACAACGGATGGGGCTTCGTTAACATCAACCTACGCCCGTACTACACCGAGGGTTCGTGTACGATGGCGTACGAGGCGGCGGAAGGACTCGGATGGGAGTCTCCCGACCACGTCGTCCATCCGATGGCGGCGGGTGCGTCGCTCCTGTCGGTCAAACGCGGCTACGAGAACCTCGAACGTCTCGGACTCATCGATGACTCCGACGTCAAGATGAGCGGTGCCCAACCCGAAGGCTTCCCGATTGCGCGTGCGGTACGCGAAGACGCGCCCGTCGAACCCGTAGACGACTACGAGACGTTGGCGCACTCGCTCGCAATCGGCAACCCGGCGGACGGCTTCTACGCCAAGGACGCTATAAACGAAACGGGAGGATACGCCGCCGACCCCGACGACGAGGCTATCGTCGAAGGCATCAAACTTCTCGCAAGCACCGAAGGTCTCTACACCGAACCCGCGGGCGGTACGACCATCGCGGGTCTGAAACAGCTCGTCGAGGAGGGACACGTTGAGGAAGACGAGACGGTCGTCGTCAACATCACGGGCAACGGTCTGAAGGCGGAGGAGACGCTTTCGCGGTACGTCGACGTTCCCGAAAGCATATCTCCGTCGCTGACCGAGTTCGAAAACAGAAACGAGAAAGAAAAGAAGGTGACAGCATAATGGCAGACGTAAGGTTCTCAAGCGCGCTCGAACGCGTGACGGACGAGAGGACGACGCAGGTCGATGCCGACACGGTAGGGGAAGCGCTCGACGAACTCGCGGCGAAGTACGGCGACGAGTTCGAGGAAAGAATGCTCGAAGACGGCGAACTCCGCAGGTTCGTCAACCTGTACGTCAACGGCGACGACGTGCGACACGGTGAGGGACTCGACACGCCTGTTGGCGACGACGACGAAATCTCGATACTCCCTGCGGTCAGCGGCGGTTCCTGACTACTCCTTCTCCCAGTCTGGTTCGAAGCCTTCCGTGGTATCCTTGATACGTAGGACCCAAGCGATACCGCCTTGTTCGGGTCCGCGTCCGAACAGCACGAAGGCGCGTTCCGACGCCCACCTGAACCACATCGGATACGAAAGCACGTACAGAACTCCAATGACCGTGCTATCTACCTTGATTCCCAGGGGCGAGATACCTGCGAGGGCAGCGACGGCGTGTAGCCAGAACAGACCGACCGTACCGATGCCGATGAAGGCGTACCAGTCAGGGTTCCGCGGCTTGAGGAAACGCGCGTAGACGAAAGAACCCACGAACGCGATAACCGCGACGGCGGGTACGTCGAGGGGTGAAACCAGCATTTAGACCATCCCCCTTTCCTTGCACCACGTTATGTAGTCCCAGAGACCTTTGCGTGGGTCGCGGTACTTGAAGTCGTAGCCGAGGTCTTTGATTTTCTGGTTCGAGAACCACATGTTGTGCGTCAGATAGTGCGTCATCGAGGCGTCGACCTTCGGACGCGTGCCCTTCTCGCGTGCCTTCCTCTCTATACGGTGCGAAGACCATTTCGCCAGCCTTCCGTACAGCTTGTACGCCGAAAACGGCGCGGGGATACGTTTCTTCTTCACGCCGAGCGAGTCGGCGAGGAAGTCTATGAGTTCGTCCTGTCCGATACAGTCGCTCAGAACGTGGTAGGTTTCGCCTACGGTCTCGTCCTTGTTCTCGTGGACGAAAAGCGCTCCGTTGACGAGGTCGTGGACGTGGACGCACGGGAACATCAACTGTTTCCTGCGCGGGTAGATACGTGTCACGGGCGCGAAGCCGAACTTGCGCAGAAGCAGAAGGATGTGGTAGACACCGTAGCCGTGCCGCGGTCCGTAGATAGGAGCGGGACGCACGATGGACAGCGGCAGGTCCTCTTCCTCGTGTAGCTCGTGCAGGACCTCCTCCTGCTTCACCTTCGACTTGCAGTACCTGTTGTGCGGTTCGTACGGCGCGTCCTCCTCGTTCGGACCATCGAAGCCTGCGTCCCCGAGAACGCCTAGCGTGCTCCAGTGGACGAAGTGACCGACGTCGTGCTCAGCGGCGACCTTACCGATGTTGCGCCCGCCTTCGACGTTGACCTTGTGGAGAACGTCCCACTCGGCGAAGTAGTCGAACAGCGAGGCGATATGGAAGACAGCGTCGAAGTCGTGGTCCTCAAAGACAGGGTAGAGCGTGCTCTGCTTCGTCAGGTCGGCGGGTATGAACTCCGCCCCGACCTCCTCGAATATGTCCTTGTAGTAGACGGGGTTGGGTACGTCGCCCTCCGCCTCCGTGTAGTAGGCGTCGCGCTCCGCCCCTTCGAGGTCGGTGGCGACCACTTCCCACCCTTCGTCGGCGAGGAGTTCGAGCATATGACTGCCGGTGAAGCCACATGCCCCTGTAACGAGAGCTTTCTTAGACATCTATAACGGTTTAATCACGCAGACTGCACTTATTCCTTCCCCTTCACGTCAATCGTCTAACCCGTCTCCCTCAGCCTCGTTGTCGTCTTCATCTTCTACACGCTCGTCCTTCTCGTCCGCGCCGGGCAGAAGCTCGGTGATGTCCTCGTCCGACTCCATTCCGAAGCCGGCGCTCAGGACGCGTGTCACGGCTTCTTCTGTGGTCTCGTTCGTGGGTTCGAGCCTCTCAGGTTCAACGTCAACGACGTATCCCGACGTGATGTTGGGGGACGTAGGGAAGAAGACGACCTCCCGTCCGTCCGCCGTCTGGTTCCCTGTCTTGAACCCCGTGATACGGAGACCTGCAATCTCTATCTTGACGGGGCGGTCGAACTCCTCGGCGCTACTTCCCATGAGCGTCTCGACGCCCATCTTGGTTGCGTTGTAGACGATACGGACGACGGGTATCTGACCCGCGAGACGGTCAATCTCGTCCTTGATTATGTTCCCCGCCGCGGTACGGACGATGTATCCCACGACGGCGAGCGCGACGACGATGACCGCGATAGCGAAGCCGACCTGTATGAGTTCGTTGACTACCGGACTGTCCGTTATCCTGAGGTACTGCGTTCCGGGAAGACCCGCGACCTTCTGGTATATCCAGTATACGACGTACGCCGAAACCGCTACGGGCGTCAGAACGACGATGCCGCTTGCGATGTTCCGTTTGAGGCTTGCTTTCACGTTTGGAAAATGCGTCTTTTCCTTACTAATCCTTCGTCATTCTCAGGCACGCAGGGCGTCCTCTTTGCGCGCCTTCTCCAGCGTGTCATCCTCGAGTGACGTGGCGACGGCGGCGGGCTTGAACGCGTCCTCGCCTATACGGTCGCTCACCGACGAGCGGACGTACCTCTGCATAACGCGGCGCTCCGCCGGGATGTGTCCGTAGACAATCTCGTCCTCCACGAGGTCGTAGACAGGAATCGACGGGTTAAGAAGCGTGTTCTCACCGACGACGCAGTCCTCGCCGACAACGAACCCCGACGTTACGCGACACCCTGCGCCGAGCGAGACGCCGTCTTCGATTACGACCGGCGCGTCCTCGACGGGTTCGAGAACGCCGCCGACGAGCGTGTTCGCACCCAACTTCACGTCGTTGCCGACCTGTGCGCACGAACCCACGGTGTCGCACGAGTCGACGAGCGTTCCGTCGCCAACGTACGCTCCGACGTTGACAAACGAGGGCGACATCATTATGGCGGAGTCGCCGACGTACGCTCCGTCGCGTATCACAGTACCGTCGGGCGTATTGCGCGTACCACGTTCGAGAAAGTCGGAGGTGTCCTTGAGCGCGAACTTGTCGTGGTAGGTCACGCCGCCGTACTCTAGCGCGCGGTTGTGGCGCTGGGAGAAGTTGAGCAGTACGCCTTTCTTCACCCATTCGTTGGCGCACCAGACGCCGTCGAGTTTCTCCGCGGCGCGTACCTCTCCCGCGTTCAACGCGTCCAGAAAGTCGTCGAGCAACGAAACGTCCGCTTCTCCTGTCTCCCACGCTTCGAGTATCTCGTCCTTCAGAGTCATACCCAAAGGTGCGGCGCTCTTCGAATAACCGTTTTGGTGGCTACGCGAGCGACGCCGCTGTGCGCTCTATCTCGTCGGCGGCGCGCCGGAAAAGGATGGACCGCAGAGCGTACTCGTCATGGAACTTACGTATCCAGTCGTCGTCGGTGAACATCGCGCGCTGGAGTTCACGTACGTCGTCGCTGAGTTCGTCGCT
>JBKHFQ010000131.1:0-4440 GCA_046540135.1 Halobacteriales archaeon | reverse complement strand
TCACCGTCTACGCCGACGGTGTGACATCCGACGGTGTCGCAGAAAGGGTGTCGAGTGCCACCGACGCGTCGGTCGAGGTCGTCGTCGTGCAACGCGAAACCGAGAGCGCTCAGACGGAGACAGCGAGGTAGGCGAGGGCGACGGCGGCTACCGACAGGACGAGGTTGAGAGTCGCGTTCGCCGCGCCCGCGACCGTGTCGTCGCGTAAAGCCTCGACAGTCTCATACGAGAACGACGAGAAGGTGGTAAAAGCGCCGCACGCACCCGTACCGACAAGCGCGAGGACGGTATCGGATGCACCGAAAGCGACGACACCGAGGACGAACGAACCGACGACGTTGACGGCGAGCGTCGAGACGGGTAGACGCGCATCCGTTCTGAGGGCGTTTCCGACGGCGTAACGCGCAGACGCACCGACGGCACCGCCTGCCGCTACGAGAAGGGGTTCAAGCATTACGTGGTCCCCCTTGACCTGCGACCGCCGACCCCGCGGCGACAGCGGCGAATCCGAAGAAGTACGACGCCGCGACGTAGACGACAGCGACGGCAGGGCGCGACGTGAAGACATCGACCGCAAACGTGCTGTACGTCGTGAACGAAGAGACGAAGCCCGTCGCCGTAAGGACGCGTCCCTCCTCGGAGACGGCGTCGAACCGCGCCGCGTACAGGATGTAACCGATGGCGAAACATCCGACGACGTTGACCGCGAACGTCGAGACGAGAGACGGCGCTGTCTCGACAACGAGGTACCGTGCCGTAGCACCGAGGGCACCGCCTGCCGCTACCAGGGCGACGGTCCGCGCTTCCGTCAAACCCGTATCACCTCGCCAACGTCGGGTGCTTCCGCCTCCACGCCGAGTTCTTGGCGCGCCCATTCGGCGAGCGCCGTCGTGTTGTGCCCGTCGCCGTGGACCGCGACAACGCGTTCGGCACCGGCATCGACCGCGTCGCGGAGGTAGGCGCGCAGTCCGGGTCCGTCTGCGTGGGCGGAGAAGTCGTGGAGTTCGACCTGTGCTGAGAGCGGAAGGACGGTTCCGTCTATCTCTGCGCGCCCCTGTTCGAGCGCCGTACGTCCGGGGGTACCCTCAACCTGATACCCCGTCAAGCATATCTTGTTCGCAGGGTTGTCGTACGTCTCCTTGATGTAGGTCATGGCGGGACCGCCCGTCAGCATCCCGCTCGTCGTCACGATGGCGCGCCCGTCGCCGAGGGCACGTTTTCTGCGCGATGGGTCAACCTCGCGCGCGTGGTTGTCGGCGCGTTTGAGCGCGTCGGGGTCGCGGATGTAGTCGGGATGGTGGCGTAAAGTCCGCATCACGTCGACGCCCATGCCGTCAACGTAACACGGCACGTCGTGCGCCTCCAGAACCATCAGTATCTCTTGGGTACGTCCGATGGCAAAGACGGGGACGATTACGTCGCCGCCCTCGTAAAGCGTCTCGCGCACCGAGTCGACGAAGTCGCGTTCGAGCTCCGCGCGGTCGGTGTGTTCGTGGTCGAAGTATGTTGACTCGACGACGACGGTGTCGGCGCTCGGCGGCGAAACGGCTGGTTCAAGTAGACGCGTCCGGGTCGTGTTCAGGTCGCCCGTGTACAGAAGCCGGGTCCCGCCATCGTCGACCAAGACGGAGGCGCTACCGGGGATATGCCCCGCGTCGTGGAGTGTAACGTCGTAGTCGGTAGTTCCGGGCGTGAAACTGTCGCCGTATCCGCGGTCGTCCCAAGCCTGCGACAGGCGCATAAGGTCCTCGCGCCCGAACCGGCGGGTTCCAAGCTTGAGCGTATCCTCGCCGAGGGTACGCGCCAGTTCGCGTGTCACAGGGGTGCCGTAGACGGGAGGGAATCCGCTCATGAGCGTAGGAAGCGCGCCGACATGGTCAAGATGCCCGTGAGAGACGACGACTGCATCGGGTGACGGCGACGAAACAGGATACAGGGTAGGCTCGCCGGTCTTAACGCCGAAGTCGACGAGAAGGTCGTCGTCAACGAGGAAGGCGCTACGTCCGACCTCACGCGCGCCGCCGAGTGCGGTTAGTCTCATGCCCGTCGGTTGTCTTCACCGTGTATTAAACCGTCGTTAGGCGGAACGGGGTAGCGCAAACGCGGCTTTTGGCTTACGCAAGCTACTTTTTTTGAAGACCACAAAACCGGACCGATGACCGGAACGGAAATACGTGGCAAGGAACCGAGGAAAACCATCGCGTGCGTCGCCGTTGTGGCTCTCGTGGCGTTGACCGGATGTGTCGGAGGAGGCGAGGCGGATGTCGGCGCGAACATAACACCTGATGTCGAACCTGTCGACGTAGACGAGACGGGCGACGAGATACTCGCCTCCTCTCTGAATACGGTCGGCGAAGAGACGTACACGGCTGAGTCGAGGGCGGGTCTCGATGTCGCGTCTATCTTCGGTCTATCTATATCGATGAACACGACCGGTGAGTTCGACGAGAATATGAGTTATGCCCACACCGAAGGCGAAGAAGGGGTTAAGTTCCTCGTATTCTCCGGTGGCGGCGGGTTCAACACGACCGTCTATGAGACGCCGGACGCCAGATACACGCGTAGGTCGAACGACACGACGACCGGAGACTGGGAGACGACGAACGCAGACGGACCGATGAGCCTGAGTCTCGAAGATGTCTCAGCAACACTCGACGACACGGAGGCGACCGTCGAGGGTACCGAAGCCGTCAACGGAAACGAAACGTACGTCCTGTCCCTTGATGTCCCATCCGACGCACTCGGTGACGCGCTGTCGCGGACGATGGAGACACACGGTGCGGACAGGATAGGCGATGATAGCGGGGGCGGAAACGTCTCGGAGACGGACGTGAACGAGTCGGAAGCGTACCTCTGGGTGGACCGCGAAACCGACCGTCCGGTCCGGTTCGCCTACCTAGTCTCGCTGGGCTTCGAGGGCGACGAAGAAGATGAGGCGGGTGGAGAGATGGAGTTCTTCTCGGATACGAGATACACGTACGAGGATATCGAAGTCGAGGTACCCGACGAAATCGACGATTGACCGTTCGGTAAGACTATCCATCCACCATACCGTTCTCCACCATGTACTCCCACGTATCTTCGCCTCTTTCGGTGAGCGCGTAAAGCCTGCCACGTTTCGTGTCGTCGGGAACAACGAGTTCGACGAGTCCGCGGTCTCTCAGAGGCTTCACGGCTTCCGTGATACGCGAGTACTCCAGACCTGTGTCGTCACGTATCTGCGAAGGAATCGCGTTGCCCTTCATGAGCCTTCGTAGAACCGTCGTCCTGTGCGACGAACGCACCACGAAAGCCGCGTCTTCCTCTACCTTTCCCATGTATTACAGTTCAGCTACGTTACAGTAAGGTTTTACCTACGTTTTACCCCAAGTTACTTACGTTTAGATGGGGTAGAATCAAATGTCTCGGAACAGAAAGGGGAAACAATGGGTTACGAACTTCACCACGGTAACGCGTTTGAGGTTATGCAAGAGTTCGAAGAGAACTCCGTGCACGCCGTGGTGACCGACCCACCCTACGGTGTGGTCGAGTTCGAGACTGCGAACGTCGAGAAGATGCGCGACGGAAGCGGAGGAGTGTGGCGAATACCGCCCGAACTCGACGGTAGCAAGCGTAAGCCGCTTCCGAGATTTACTGTTCTTTCGGAGGACGACAAAGGAAAGCTACGTGACTTCTTCCGCAGTTTCGGCGAAACCGTCAACGATGTTCTGCGCCCGGGTGGACATGTCTTCGTCGCTACGACACAGCTACTTATGCACGAGGTCTCGAAACAGCTAGACGAGGCAGGACTAGAACGCCGTGACGTTCTGGTACGCGAGACGAAGACGCTGAGAGGGGGCGACCGTCCGAAAGGTGCGCACGAGGAGTACGAAATGGTTTCGTCGATGCCGCGTGTCTGGTGGGAGCCTTGGCTGGTTTACAGGAAGCCGTTGGAGGGTCGCCTGCGGGACAACTTAGCCGAATGGGAGACCGGCGGACTTCGGCGTGAGTCGGCGGAACGTCCGTTCACCGACCCTCTTGAAGACGGCAAGACG
Source organism: Halobacteriales archaeon (assembly GCA_046540135.1). GTDB lineage: Archaea > Halobacteriota > Halobacteria > Halobacteriales > Halorutilaceae > Halorutilus. Next base: position 406 of record JBKHFQ010000131.1, on the reverse strand, counting down.
CCGAAGGAAGAACGAAAGATAGTAGCCGACGCACATCCCGAAGGCGGTGACGCACATCCGAGTCTCAAGCCTCAGTACCTCATGCGCGAACTCTGCCACGCCGCGCTTCCGTTACAGAAGGCGGCGGCGGACGCGCTCGGATACGACTGCGCAGGCATCGAGATAGACGAGACTTTCTACGAGATGGCGGAGGAGGCAGTTCCGAAGCTTTCGGAGGTAGAGACGGAAGTCGAGAACAGGGACGACTTCGGTAGCTCTGCGCGAGGCAGGTCACAGTCTCTGAGCGACTTTTCTTAGCCTTCCTACTCGTCCGAGTACCTCGGATTTTCTTCGGCGAACTCGGTGTCGAAAGTCTGGAGTCCTTGCCACGTCCGCTGTGGCTCCAGTCGTCTTCGTCGAGGTTGGC
>JBKHFQ010000130.1:0-4443 GCA_046540135.1 Halobacteriales archaeon | reverse complement strand
CCCTGTCGCAGACATCCGGGTGGTACTGCTTCGCCTTCTCCCTGTACGCTGTCTCCACCTCTTCGTCGGTGGCGTCGCGTGGGACTCCGAGAACCTCATACGGGTCGTTCCGCATCTGTCTTAGGGTCGGTACGTGGACGGTTTACTTTTTCGTGCCGATACCCGCGGTTATATGTCGCGCGCCGGATTAAACGGTATGCATGCGAAGACGCGTAACCGTCGCAGTCGTCGTCTGTCTCGTCGCTGTGTCGGGGTGTCTCGGCGTCGGGGGTGACGGTGCAAGCAACGACGGAAACGCCACGGTCGATGCCCCTCAACCCTATACCGACGCCACGGTTTCGTTCGTTGTCGACGGCGAAAGTCGCGGCGAACTCGGCGTTGAGGTAGCCGATACGCGGCGTGAGCGCGCACGCGGTCTTATGGAGCGTGAGACGTTACCCGACGACACGGGTATGTTGTTCGTCTACGGTTCCGCAGAGCCACAGTCCTTCTGGATGAAGGACACTCTCGTCCCTCTCGATATTATCTTCGTCGACGAAGAGATGCGTGTACTCAACGTCGAACACGCCGACGTGCCTGAACCGGGGACACCCGACGACGAACTGTCGAGTTACACGAGCGACGGCGCCGCACGGTACGTCGTTGAGGCGGAGCGCAGCTACGCCAACCGGACTGGCGTGTCGCGGGGCGACGAACTCGTCATACGCCGTTAGTCTCTCCTTCGACGCGGACATAGACGGTGCCATCGTCGACCTTCGTATCGTAGACGCCTAGGTCGTCGGAGGCGGGTGGTCCGAGCGCCTCGCCCGTGCGGAGGTCGAACGGCGCACCGTGACGAGGACACCGGACGGTACCGTCGCGTACGCCGCCCTCCGTGAGCGATGCACCCGCGTGCGTACATACGTCGCTTACGGCGTACGGTTCCCCGTCAACGACAAAGATGGCGACACGTTCACCGTCGACAAAGACGGACTCACCGTCCTCCGCCTCCTCAACCGTACACGTCTCACGCCACATTCAGAAGGGCATGTTCCCGCCCATACCGCCCATGTCCATGTCGCCCTCGCTCATCTTCTTCATCATCCTTTCCATGTCGCGTCCGCCGCCTAACTGCGACATCGTGCGCTCCATCGTGTTGTAGTACTCAAGTAGTTCGCGTACGTCATCCTCGCTCGTACCCGAACCGCGTGCAATTCTACGGACCTCACTCGCCCCGACGCGCGACGGGTTGTCGAGTTCCTCGTCGGTCATAGAGTCCATGATAGCGCGGTACTTGTCGAGGCGTTTCTCGGTCACCTCGGCGAAGTCGTCGGGCATCTCGTCCTTGAGGTCACCCATGCCGCCCATACCCGGAATCATGTCCATCACCTGGTCGAGTCGTCCCATGCTACCCATCGCCTCCATCTGCTTGTAGACGTCACGGAGCGTGAAGTCGCCGCTCAGAAGCTTCTCGGGGTCTAGCTCCTCCTCGTCAACCTCGCTCTCCTCCATCGCCTCCTCGACACGGTCGACGAGCGCGCGTATGTCGCCCATTCCGAGGAGGCGCGAAATGAAGCCGTCGGGGTCGAAACGCTCGATGTCGGAGACCTCCTCGCCCGTGCCTATGAAGGCTATCGAAGACCCCGTCTGGTCGACCGCCGTGAGAGCGCCGCCACCCTTCGCAGTACCGTCCAACTTCGTGATGACGACGCCGTCGACGCCGACCGCGTCGTCGAAAGCCTCCGCCTGCTCGCCCGCGCTCTGACCTATCGAGGCGTCGAGTACGAGGAGCGACATGTCGGGTTTGACGACGCTCTCTATATCCTCGATTTCCGCCACGAGTTCGTCTTCGAGCGCGTGCCGACCCGCCGTATCGACGAGGACGACATCGCGGTCCTCGAACTCGTCGAGTCCTTCGCGCGCAATCTCGACGGGGTCCTCCGAATCCGGGTCGCCGTACATCGGAACCTCGGCGCGCTCCGCCATCTCCTTCGACTGCTCGTAAGCGCCCGGACGGAACGTGTCGGTCTGCACTATCGCGGGACGGAGACCTTTGCGCGAGAACCACCGTGCCATCTTTGCGCTCGTCGTCGTCTTACCCGAACCCTGAAGACCCGCGAGAAGTATCGTCTGCTCCTCCAACTCGAACTCTGTGGCATCGCCGACGACCGCGACCATCTCCTCGTAGACGATGCGCAGAACCTGTTCGCGCGGCGAAGCCCCAGCCGCAGGCTCCTCGTTGAGCGCGCGTTCACGTATCGAGTCGCTGAGTTCGTTGACCAACGATACGTCAACGTCCGCCTGCAGGAGGGCGCGCTGTATGTCGCGCACCACCTCCTCGACAGCCTCCTCGTCTATCCGTGACCTACCCGCCACCTTTTCGAGCGCGTCCTGCAGGGAGGAACCGAGGTCGCCAAGTACCATTGGTGGCGGTACGCGCTCACCTCTAAAGACGGTTTTGATGACCGCGTCCGTGGCGCAACCAAAACGCGGGACGTAGCAAACGCCGCCACGTGGTATTTCCCGCGGGGTAACGATAAGTGGCGCGAGCGCGTCGTTTACGCGGGATGCAGGACCTGACGGAGTTTCAGAAGAACATACTCAACGTCCTTGTGGGCAACCCCATGTGCGGCGTGGAGGTCAAGAGGGAGCTGGATGAGTACTACGACGATGAGATAAACCACGGTCGTCTCTACCCTAACCTCGACAAGCTCGCCGACCGCGGGTACGTTGAGAAGCGTGCGCTCGACGAGCGCAAGAACGAGTACGTTCTAACGGACGGTGCCCGCCACGAGATACGCGACGAGATAGCGTGGCGCTTCGAGAACTACGTCGACGGCTCCGACGAGCGCGAGCGCGAGCTACTCGAAGCCGTCGACTGTGAAGGGTAACGCGGGGTGGAAAGGTGGTACGTGTGGGTGGTTCGGGACCTACGCCTCGACCGGAATCTCCTCGCCTTCCTCCTCTTCCTTAGGCTCGATGATGAGACGGTAGGGCGAGAAACGCGCCTCAAGGACGCGCTTTCCGTCGTCGTCGCCCTCGACGAAGCCGCGGACGCTGTCAACGACCCTTCCGGGTACGTTGACGACGAGTTCGGTGGGCGAGACGGCGGTGTAGACAACGTCCTCGCCGACGGTCTCGGTCTCTACGACACCGTCCTCCTCAAGGTCGTCGAGAACGGCGTCGACCTTGTCGGGGTAGAGACCTGTCTCCTCGGCGACCTCGTCGGCGTCCGCCTCTCCGAGCTTACGGAGCGCGACGTAGACCTCGGCACGCGCACTCGTGTCCAGCACCGCGGAGACGACGTCGACCACGGCGTCGTCAACGGCTTCGAGACCCTCGTCGACGGTTTCTTCAACGGTTTCCTCGACATCCTCAACGGCTTCCTCGACCTTTTCGCGCTGTTCCTCAACGGTTTCTTCGACCTTCTCGCGTCCGTTCTCGACGGTCTCCTCAACCTCTTCGACCGTCTCCTCTATGCGTTCCTCGACTCCCTCATCGTCCTCTACTGCCTCGACTTCCTCGGTTTCCTCGGTGGTTTCTGTTTCGCTCATGGTATCTCACGTTTTGTGTCGTTCGCATTAGGACATAATATCCGCCTATATAAATATTTTGTCCTTTTCTCGACGACATATAAACTTGCGCCGTCGGATTCATATGGGGCGTCGACCTTTTGAGGCATATGAGACGTAGAGAGCTTATCGTTGCCGCGGGTGCTGTAGCCGTCACAGGATGCATCGGCGGAGGTTACGATGTTGAGGCGGTGAAGTCGGAGGCTGAGTCGGTGCCATACGACGAGATGGGCGAGGGCGACAGGATACACGTCGAGCGCGGCTACGTGACACAGGTTCAGACCGACGGCGCAAGGTACTTCGTCGCTGTCGACCAGCAGGACGGCGAATGGGTCAACGAGATATTCGGTTCGTGGGACGGAGAGGGCTTCTCCGAGGGCGACACCGTCGAGCTATGGGGGGTCGTCGAGGGTGAGATAGACACCGACGACGGTGACAGTATTCCGGAGATCGCCGTCGTCGATATGCAGGCGGCGGAGTAGCTTTCCGTTTCACTTTTGGCGTCTCCGCGCGACGGTCGTGTATGCTCGCTGATGAACTCGCCGAGTACGCCGACGAACTGAGCTGGGAAGATATTGACGACGAAACTGTTGAGACGACCAAGGCGCGCCTAATCGACTCCGTGGCGTGCGCGTATGCGGGACGCGACGAACCCCCCGTCGATGCGTTGTTGCGGTACGCGACGCGTAAGAGCGGAGAGCGCGATGCGCGCGTCCTCGTCGACGGCGACGCCACGACCGTCGAACACTCGGCGTTCGGAAACGGTGCGCTCATCCGTTACCTCGACTGGAACGACACCTACCTGTCGAAGGAACCCGCGCATCCCTCCGACAACTTCGGTGCCGTACTCGCCGCCGCGGACGCCTACGACGCTTCGGGGCGCGACCTAATT
>JBKHFQ010000129.1:0-4460 GCA_046540135.1 Halobacteriales archaeon | reverse complement strand
TTTTCGCGCACCCGGTGTTTCCCCGACATGGAGATAAGCGGACGTCTTGTCGTCGGCGAACAGATGGAAGTCGTCAAGGGGACGGTTATCATCGACGAGGAGAACGGACGTATCGCCGAGGTACGTGAGGGGGGCGTTGAGTCGGATGATGTCGTCGTACCCGCGCTTGTCAACGCGCACACCCATATCGGCGACTCGGTTGCGAAGGAGACAGGACGCGGTCTACCGCTCGACGAGGTCGTCGCGCCCCCGGACAGCCACAAACACAGAATGCTCCGTTCGGCATCGCGGGACGAGAAACGCGCCGCGATGCGGCGTACGGTTGAGCGTATGCGGTCGGAGGGCGTGGGCGTTTTCGGCGACTTCCGCGAAGGAGGCGTCGAAGGGACTGAGGACCTACGCGCCGCGACCGAGGACTCGCCGGTCAGGGCGTTCGCTCTCGGAAGCGGACCGCCTGAGGTTCTCGATATCGCCGACGGATACGGCGCGAGCGGTGCGCGCGACGACGAGTTCTGGGAGGAACGCGAGGCGGCGCGAGAACGCGGAAAGACGTTCGGCATCCATGCCGGTGAGCGCGACCCCGACGACATCGACGGCGCGTTCGAGTACGAGCCCGACTTCCTCGTCCATATGGTACACGCGCGCGACGAGGACCTCGACCGTCTCGCCGAGACGGAGACTCCCGTCGTCGCGTGCCCACGGTGCAACCTCGTAATCGGCGTCGGAAAGCCGCCCGTCGAGGAACTTGTCGAAGCAACAACCGTCGCCCTCGGCACTGACAACGTGATGCTCAACGTCCCGTCGGTGTGGCGCGAGATGGAGTTCGTCTCCAAGCACTACGACCTACCCGATGACGAGGTTCTGCGCATGGCGACGGTCAACGGAGCGCGCGCACTCGGAGTCGAAGGCGGAGTTATCGGGGAAGGCGAACCGGCGCGTCTCGTCGTCCTTCGCGCTGACAGGTCGCTTGCCGATGTGCACGATGTCGTCGCCGGCGTGGTGCGTCGCGCCGGTGCGGGGGACGTGAAGGATGTCGTACTTCCTCAGTAGCGCACGCTGAAGCCGTCGAACTCCCCCGTCGCGTCACTCCATTCTACCTCAACGTCTTCCACCTCCGCGCGCCGACTCCCTTCGTGACAGAACTCGACCATCTCTCTCACGGCGTCCTCGTCTCCTTCGAAGACCGCCTCGACGCGTCCGTCGTCGAGGTTTTTCACCCATCCCGTCACGCCGTGTTCCTGCGCCTCGTCGCGTGTCGTTGCTCGGAAGTAGACGCCCTGTACCTTGCCGGAGACGACAACATGCGCTCGTTCCATGCCGGATAAGCCGTTCGCGTAACTCAAACGTTTTACGCCACCGCCCGTTACGCCGTCCATGACCACACCTTTCGAACGTATCCCGCCCGTTCCCGACGCCGACGAGGTTCTCGACGCCGCGTTCGCCAAGGCGTCGCGCGTCTCCGAGACCAACAGCGGCGTCGACTCTCAGCGCGGTATGACGGCGAAGGCGTCGAACCGCGTCTCGTCGCGCCTCGGAAACGTCGTCGAGGGGTTCCCGTCGTTCGACCGTCTCGACGGCTTCTACCTCGCCGTCGCCTCCGCCGCCGTGGATATCGACGAGGTCCGACAGGCACTTTCAAGCGTCGACTGGGCGGCGGAACAGGTCGAAAGTATCGCCGACGACGCACAGAGCGAGATGGCGGACGCGTCTACGGACGCCGCGATAGGTGTCCGAAAACGTGCCTTCGCGCGTATCTCGTCGGTCGTCGAGGACGTTGCCGACGACCTCGACACGCTACGCGACGCACGCCAGCGTCTCGTCTACGTTCCCGAGGTACGTGACCTGCCCACCGCCGTTCTTGCCGGAGCCCCGAACGTCGGCAAGTCGACGGTCCTTGATGCCCTTACGCGCGCCGAACCCGAGGTCGCGGGCTACGCCTTCACGACCAAGGGCGTCGGTATGGGACATATCGAAGAAAACCACCGGACGTACCAGATAGTCGACACGCCGGGACTACTTGACCGTCCCGCTGACGAGCGCAACGAGATGGAACAGCAGGCGGTCGAGGCGCTCGAACACCTCGCCGACCTCGTCGTCTTCGTCCTCGACCCTACGGAGACGTGCGGATACACCGTCGAGGAACAGGAGGCGCTTCTGGACGAGGTGCGCGAACTCGGCGCCTCCGTCCTCGTCGTCTCGAACAAGGCGGACCTCGGCGAGACGTACGACGCCGATGTGACGGTTTCTGCGACCGAAGACACCGACGAACTACGCGACGCCATCCTGAACCGTCTAAGCGCCCGCGACTACCAGAAACCGTGAGCCTATTATCCCTCGCCTGACAAGGACGGACAAGATGCCAACGCGTGATGACCTCGACAAGGTTCTTCTCATCGGTTCCGGACCAATCGTAATAGGACAGGCGGCGGAGTTCGACTACTCGGGTTCGCAGGCGTGCCGCGCCATACGCGAGGAGGGAATCGAGGTCGTCCTCGTGAACTCGAACCCCGCGACCATCATGACGGACCCCGAGATAGCCGACGAAGTCTACCTCGAGCCGCTCGAGCCCGAGTACGTCGCCCGTATCATAGAGCGCGAGCAGCCTGACGCCCTGATTTCGAGTCTCGGCGGCCAGACGGGCCTGAACGTCTCCGCGAGGCTCGCGGACATGGGCGTGCTCGATGAACACGACGTCGAGATGCTCGGCACGAGTCTCGAGACCATACACGTGAGCGAGGACCGCAAGCAGTTCGCCGGCTTCCTCGACGACATAGGCGCGGACACCGCGCGGTCGATGACGATAGAGAGCGTCGACGAGGTCGACGACGTAATCGAGGAGTTCGGCCTCCCCGTCATAATGCGTACGACGTACACGCTCGGCGGCAGCGGCAGCGGCCTCGTGAAGAGCCGCGAGGAGCTCGAACGCCGCGTCGAGAAGGGACTCGCTCTCTCGATGACCGACGAGGTCACCGTCGACGAGTCGATAGCCGGCTGGAAGGAGTTCGAGTACGAGGTCATACGCGACCGCAACGACACCTGCATCACGATATGCAACATGGAGAACATCGACCCGATGGGCATCCACACGGGAGAGTCGACGGTCGTAACGCCGTCGCAGACGATATCCGACGACGTCCACCAGCGGATGCGGAGCCAGGCCATCCGCGTTATACGCGAGCTAGGTATCATCGGCGGCTGCAACATACAGTTCGCGTACGACGACGACAGCGACACGATAAAGGTCGTCGAGGTCAACCCCCGTGTCTCCCGCAGCAGCGCGCTGGCTTCTAAGGCGACGGGCTACCCCATCGCGCGGGTGACGGCGAAGATAGCCGTCGGCAAGACGATGGACGAGATAGAGAACGACATCACGAAGGAGACGCCGGCGTCGTTCGAGCCCACGATAGACTACGTCGTAACCAAGATACCGAGGTGGCCGTTCGACAAGTTCGAGGGCGTCGACCGCACGATAGGGAGCGCGATGAAGTCGACGGGAGAGGTGATGTCTATCGGTCGGACTTTCGAGGAGTCGATGAAGAAGGCGCTCCGGTCGCTCGACGTCGTCGAACCCGAGTTCGGCTCCGACGAAGAAGTCCGACGCTACCTCGAGACGCCGACCGACGTAAGGATGTTCGCGTTGATAGAAGCGTTCCGCCGTGGCTTCGAAGTCGACGAAGTAGTCGAGCTAACGGAGTTCGACGAGTGGTACGTCGCCCGGATGAAGAAGATAGCCGAAGTCGAAGCCGAGCTAGCCGACGGCCTCGACGAAGACGTCGTCCGGCGTGCGAAACGCATGGGCTTCACGGACCGCGAGATAGCTGACGTCGCGGGCGCGTCGCTAGAAGACGTGGAGCGGCTTCGCGACGAAGCTACGTACAAGATGGTGGACACCTGCGCCGCGGAGTTCGAGGCCGAGACGCCGTACTACTACAGCTCGTGGGAGTCGGTCGACGAGGTACGTGAGACCGACGGCGAAAAGGTGCTCATCGTCGGCGCCGGCCCCATCCGGATTGGCCAGGGCGTCGAGTTCGACTACTGCACGGTGCACGCGGTCCAGGCGCTCCGCGACGACGGATTCGAGGCCGAGATAGTCAACAACAACCCGGAGACGGTGTCGACGGACTACGACACGAGCGACAAGCTGTTCTTCGACCCCCTGAAGCTCGAGGACGTCGTCAACATCGTCGAGAACGAGGACGTCGACTGGGTCATGGCTCAGTTCGGCGGTCAGACGAGCGTCAACCTCGCGGTGCCGATATCCGAGGAGGTCGAACGCAGGGATCTGGACTCCGAGGTCGTCGGCACTTCGCCCGACAGCATGGACGTCGCCGAGGACCGCGACCGGTTCAACGCTCTGATGGACGAGATAGACGTCCGTCAGCCGGAGGGCGGCACGGGATACAGCGAGGACGAGGCGCTCGAGGTCGCCGCGGAAGTCGGCTACCCCGTGCTCGTCCGGC
>JBKHFQ010000128.1:0-4465 GCA_046540135.1 Halobacteriales archaeon | reverse complement strand
CGCGCGCCGCGATGTGGTTGACCTCACCGAGAAGACCGCGGAGAAGCTCGAACGGCAGAACAGGAGGGTCTACATCGCCACATTCGTCATCGGTATACTCGTCTTCGGACCCGTCATCGGCTTCCTGTCAGCCGTCCTGTAAGCGATGGTGGGTGTAAGTCATTTTCCGGTTCGCAAACTATTTTTAACAGCAACGCAAACACACGTATGTGAGCAAGTCCTCGACGGAAGCGCAGATACTCGAAGTGCTGGAGGAGGACGCCAAGGCGTCCTACGGAGAGATAGCCGACGCTGTCGGGGTCTCCAAGCCGACCGTGCGTAAGTACATACGCGAACTCGAAGACGAGGGGACGATACTCGGCTACAGCGCAGAGGTCGACCCCAAGAAGATAGGCGGGCGCACCGTCTCGCTCGTGGGGGTCGACGCCGAGAGCGACCGTTTCCTGAGCGTCGTCGAGTCGCTCAAGGATGTCGAACCTGTACGCAAGCTGTACATCAGTAGCGGCGACCACGACCTTCTCGCCGAGGTTGTGACAGACGACAACTCGTCGCTACGCGAGATACTCGCGGAGGATGTCGACAGCGTCGAGGGCGTCGATGCTTCGCATCCAACGGTGCTACAGGAGCGCGTGAAGTGAACGCCAAAGTTAAGCCGTCTCAGAGCGTTTTTGCCGTATGGAGTTCGACGAAAAGATAACGGCGGGACTGTTCGTGCTACTGATAGCGGTCGGCGTAGGCGGCTTGGTAGGCTCCCCGATACCGATGGATACGTCGACAATCCTCATGATGGTAGCTCCGTCGATGGTAATCTTCGGAGGTATAATGCTCGCCATCGGTGTGAAACACGGCGAGTACAGGGCGTCGAACTGAGGTAGAAAAATACTTCGCGGTACGCCGGATACCTGAGGCGCGGGTGAAAAGCTGTGGCTCGTGTCTGAGACAGGCTACCAAGCGCCGTGGAACGTGTCGAACGAGAGTTCGTCCCAGTCGCGCTCGCCGACCGCTATTTCGAACTCGGTGCGCGTGAGAACGGGGTCGTCGTAACGCGGTCCGTCGTCGGTGGTGATACGCGGACACGCGGTGTTGACGTAGGCGTCTGCGTCGAAGTGTAGCAGGCGGTCCGGAGTGACCTCGTCCATCGTTATGAGGTAGGTGTCGTCGTAGTTGTCGAGTATGTACTGGGCTATCTCCTCGCGCCTCTGCCCTATCTTCGTGCTAAGGATGACGCCCCATCGGTCCGGGTCTACGTCGCGTGCACGCGAGATTTCGGCGTACCGCTGGCGTATGAACTTCTCTCCGTCGACCTCACGTACCTCGTCGTTTACGGGGTCGGCGACGATGAGAAGCTTGTCAGGGTGGTCCATCGCAAGTCCGACGGGGTGGAAGTCGCCGCCGCCGAGGTAGAGCACCTGCGGCGCGTCGGGTACGACCGACGTGTAGTTGCATCCGAGTACCTGTCCCTCGTTTTCGAGCCTGTTGCCGCCACCCGACGAGACGACCTCAAAGCCCTCGTCGACGAGAAGTTCACGCGCCTCTTCGAAGACGTGCGAGTGCTGTGCCGTCGTGACGAGACAGACGGTTTCGGTGGCGTCGAGACGGTCGGCGGCTTGGCGCGTTACCGTCTCGATAGGGGCGTCCGACCGCGACTCGACGTAGAGAACGTCTTCGGAGTCCTTGATGGGCGAGTGTCCGAAATGTACGAGCATGTCGGTGTTACGCATCAGCCACTCGTCAAGGTCGCACGCGCCGTAACAAGGGTCGCCAGAGACGTAGAAACGCGCGTCGGTGCGGTCTTCAAGCGTGTCGACGACTGTCGTGGCGCGCCTCTTGAGACCCTGCGGGAACTGCAGACCGACCTTTTCGCAGTCGCGGTCCTCTACCTCAGACACAACGCGGTCAATTTCAAAGCCAAACGCCGACTCGTGTAGTTCCATCGTTCGACGCGAGGCGTTCGACGCGTATAACGGTTTAGAAGTCGCGCGTGCGGCGAGCGCGCAAGGACGCGAAGCCTAATAGGGAGCGCGCACCGTCTTACGCGTATGAAGGTAGCCGTAATAGGAGCGTACGGAAGCGCGGGCGTGGCGGTCGCAGAAGGTCTGTTGGACAACGATGACGTGGAACTCATCCTTTTCGACGACGGCGAACCAGGCGGCGGTCTGTGTATCCTACGTGGGTGCATGCCGTCGAAGGAGGTACTTTCCGCCGCGGCGCACCGTTATCAGGCGCGCGCGGACGAGCGTCTAACGGGCGCACCCCACGGAATAGACCTCGACGCCGTCGTCGACACGAAGGACGACCACGTGCTTGGATTCGCTGAGCACAGGCGCGACGCCGTGCACGAGATGGCGGAGCGCGACGACGTAGAGTTCGTCCGCGAAACGGCGCGTGTTGTCGACGACACGACGGTGCGCACAGGCGAACGCGAATACGACGCTGACCGTATCGTCGTCGCCACGGGTTCGTCGCCGAAGGTGCCCGACCTGCCGGGGATAGACGGCATCGACTACACAACGAGCGACGACGTCCTCGACGCGCGGTCGTTCGGCGACACGGGTGTCGTCATAGGGTTCGGAACGACAGGGATGGAGATGGTCCCGTACCTCGCCGAAGCGGGCGTCGACCTGACCGTCATCGAACACGACGACGCGCCGCTCGACTACGCCGACGACTCGTTCGGACGTGAACTTCTGGAACTCTACCGCGACGAGTTCGGCGTCGAGATACGGACGAACGTCTACGAGGAGAGCGTGGAGAAGAAGGAAGACGGCGGCGTACGTCTACATCTCGACGACGGCACCAGCGTTGAGGCGGACGAACTTTTCGTCTTCACAGGGCGTGTCCCGAACGTCGACGGGTTGGGGCTGGAGAACGCCGGCGTTGAACCGCGCGGCGACTGGGTCGACGATACTCTGCGCGCGCGCGGCAACCCGCGCGTCTACGCTGTCGGCGACGCCAACGGACACGAGCCCATACTGCACGTCGCAAAGGAAGAGGGTTACCACACAGCAGAGAACATCGTCGCCGAGACCGAGGGGCGGACGCCGCGCCGGTACGACTTCGTCAAACACCGCGTGACGTTCACGGGCGCGGGAGTCTACCCGTTCGCGCGCCTCGGTATGACGGAGAAGGACGCCCTCGAACGCGGCGTCGACTACGTCGTCGCGGAACGCGATGCGGCGAGCGACGGCGTCTTCAAGACCAAGGACGTACCGCACGGACGCGCCAAGCTCGTCGTCGACGCGAACGACGGAACCGTCCTCGGATGGCAGGCGCTACACTACCACGCCGACGTAATGGCGAAGACTATGCAGGTCGTCGTCGAACTCGGTCTGGACGTACGCGACCTACCCGACCGCGCGTACCACCCGACGACGCCTGAGATACTCGACGGTCTGTTCCGTGAGACGGCGAAGAAGCTTCAGGACTGAGACATGACGTAGGGCGCGCGTTCGCCGTTTACCTCACCCGTCTCCAAGTCGACACGTCCTTCGGCGACGAGTTCAAGCGCCTTGGCGAGCGACGGTCCGTCGCCATCCCACTTCATCCACTCCTGATGCGCGGCGAGGTAGTTGTCGAGCGCCTCGTCGCTCCGGGCGCGTAACGTCTGCACCATTTCGCGTTCGACAGGGAACGGGCGTGAGACGACGAGCAAAGGACCGTCGTCAACGTCCTCGGTGACGAGATGTACGGACGAGCGTGTCTCGTTCTCGCCCGCAAGAACGGCGTCGCGCACGGGGTCGAATCCCGTGTAGACGCGCTCGCCGTCTTCCTCGATACGCAGGTCGGCAGGATGGACGTTGATGACAGGGAACGCCGAGACGACGGGCGGCGTCAAGATGCGCATGTACCCCGACAGCATCACGATATCGGGTTCGTACGGTTCGACGAGTTCACGCGTCCGTTCGTCGAACTCCTCGCGTACGTCAAGGTCGGTTGTCGGCGCGCCGCGTTCGTCGTAGAACGCTTCGAGGTCGGTCGTCTCGACGGGCACACCGCGCTCGCGGAGCGCTTCGACGCCGGGCGCGTCGGGCGAGTCGGTGAATCCGCCGACGACCTCATATGCGTCACCGTACAACAGGTCGTCGTCGGCGAGGTAGCGAAAGCCGCTCGCGCCGCCGGAGAAGAAGACGAAGACGCGTAGCTTGTTCATGACCAAAACTGCCCTGCGACGGATAAGTTCTTGTCGGTCGGTGTCGGGAAAGGACACACGGATTCCGCGCCGACCACCTTCTCGTTTACATCGGGAATAACCGATATACCTGTCGCGTAAAGCGCGCGTCGGACGTATAGGAACGCGCCTATGTAACTGTATGTCGAGCACTTGGGTACGTCGGGCTTACGGCGACCCACGGCTCACAAACACCGACACCGTTAAGTTAAATCGGGAATTACCGATACATGATGTCACTCATAGACCGACTACTCGGAAACGGTTCAGACGAAGAAGCGGAAGAAAGCTGCTGTG
>JBKHFQ010000127.1:0-4470 GCA_046540135.1 Halobacteriales archaeon | reverse complement strand
ACGGCGTCGGCGCCGAGGAAGCCGTAACGGACGCCGTTGACCATGTAGACCATCGGGTTGAGGAGCGAGACGTAGAACCAGACCGTCGGGAGGACTTCGAGCGAGTAGAAGACGCCGCCGAAGAAGACGAGCGGGCGCAGGAGGAACTGGTTCATCACCGTCAGGTAGTCGAAGTCGCGCGCCCACAGACCGCCGACGACGCCGAGCGCGGAGAACAGCACGGTAATGACGAGTATGAACGCGACGAGGTAGAGCGGGTTGCGGACGGTAACGGGCGTGAAGACAGCGCCGACGCCCGTGATGAGAATACCGATGAGAACGCCGCGGAGGGCGCTCGAAAGCACGTACGCGAGCACCATGTGTGTGTACGAAAGCGGCGAGGTGGTCGTCGCCTGTATGTACTCGTTCCAACGTCCGTGGAAGATGGAGAACGACGAGTTCTCGAACGAGTTGGAGATAGCGCCGAGTACGACGAGTCCCGGTAGGAGGAACAGTATGTACGAGACACCCTGTATCTCACCGACGCGGTCACCGAGGATGACGCCGAAGACGGAGAAGTACAGGACGTTCGTGATGAGCGGCGGCATGAACGTGTTACGCGGTCGGCGGAGGTAACGCAGAACCTCGCGCCGCATCAGGGTCCTGAACCCCGTCGGCAGACCGTACGACCGCGTACTCACGCCTCACCCTCCGGCGCGCGTGTCACGTCGTCGTGGTCGCGCGTCATGTCGACGAATATCTCTTCGAGCGACGTGCGCGACATCTCTACGTCGACAACGTCGTGACCCGCGTCGTCGAGGGCACGCATGACCTCGGCGAGCGTCGCGCCCGCGTTACGCGTCTCGACGACGAGTTCGCCGTCCTCGACACGCGCCTCGTAGTCGCCGTCCGTACCTGTGCCGTCGAGAGCGGCGGGTACGGCGTCGATATCCTCCGCGAGCGTCACGCGTACGGTGTCCTTCCCGCGCGACATGAGTTCGTCGGGCGACGAAACCTCGGCGACCTCGCCCTCGTCGAGTATGGCGACGCGGTCGCAGAGGCGCTCCGCCTCCTCGATGTAGTGGGTCGTTAGGAGTACAGTCGTCCCCTCCTCGTTCATACGCGTGATTATCTCCCAGAGGTCGTGCCGCAACTGCACGTCGACGCCCGCCGTGGGTTCGTCGAGTATGAGGAGGTCGGGGTCGGTCACCATTGCACGCGCGAGCATGAAACGTCGCTTCATGCCGCCGGAGAGCCAGTGGAAACGCGTGTCGCGTTTGTCGTAGATGCCGACCGTCCGCAACGCCTCGTCGGCGCGCTCCTCGGCGACTTCCTTGGGCACGCCGTGGTAGCCAGCCTTGTGTACGAGAACCTCGCGTACCGGAAAGAACCGGTCGACGTTGAACTCCTGAGGCGCGAGTCCGATAGCGTCGCGCGCCTCGCGGTAGTCGTCCTCGACATCGTACCCGAAGACGCGCGCCTCGCCGCCGCTCTTCTTCACAAGACCGACGAGTATGTTGATGAACGTCGTCTTGCCCGCGCCGTTGGGACCGAGGAGTCCGAAGAACTCGCCCTCGTCGACTTCAAGCGAGACGCCCTTGAGCGCGCGCAGGTCGCCGTACCGTTTGGACAGGTCTACCGTCTGTATCGCTGACACGTCGAAAAACGGGCGCGCGACGACGTTAAGTATGTTGAAAACGGCGTCGGAAAGCTCTCTTTCCTTCGCTCAGGTCTCGTCCTGTCCGCGTTTGAAGTTCTCCATCAAAACGTCCGCCGTCTCCGGTGTGTCGTAGGAAACATCGCCGTCGTACTGGTCCGTCGTTATCTGTTCCGTCTGGTCCTCGTCTACCTGCTTAGCCTCTTCACGTCTGTTCTGCTCACTTTCGTCATATGCACCCATTCCCATGGTTCCACCCGTATCCATATACGGACCCTATCCCAAAAAACCAGGGGGCTACGACGGTCGTCGAACGGCGAGTCTCAGAGCATACCGCTTCCCTTCGAGCTATCGTCGTCGCGTGCGCCGATATAGCTCCTGCCGGTGTCGCTCGCACAGTGGCGGCAGTAACGGTACTCCGCCTCCGTAGTCTGGGAGCATTCGGGACAGACTATCATAGGTGTGTCGTCTGTCTCAGCATCTGTTTCCGCAGACATGACCGCGGACGGCGACGAAGACCGTCTCCGGTAGACGATGATGATCTGGACGAGGAGGAGCGAGAACAGGAAGAGCGACCCCGCAAGCAGGAGCGAGTTGGTGTCGAACCCCTCGAACGGCAGTTCGGAGACCTGTAGCATATCTGTCCTTTCCGAAGCCAGACATTAAGTAGTTACGACGCCGCGCTACACGCCGCGCTCAACGAGTTCGATTTCGTGTCCGTCAGGGTCGCGCACGAAGGCGTACGAACCGCCGCACGAGTCGGGGTCGCGGTAGTCATTGACGCCGCGGTCCATGAGTTCGTCGTAAGCCTCGTACACGTCGTCGACGGCGATGGCGAAATGTCCCCATGCGTCGCCAAAGTCGTACGTCTGTTTCTCGCCCGTATCGGGGTCGGGATGGTTGTACGTGAGTTCGATGAGATGGTCGTTGTCTTCCGCTTCCTCAGGACCCATGAAGATTAGGTCGAACGTGTCCATGTTCACTTCACGGTGCACGACCCAGTCGAGCTTTTCGCGGTACCAGTCGACGGACTCCTCGCGGTCCTCGACACGTATCATCGTGTGGTCTATGTAGCTTCCGACCATGTCCGTCGTTCGTCCGCGGACGACAAAAACGTCACGTCCGGGCGGTCACGAGAGCTTGTTACGTATCTTTTCGAAGAAGGTGTCGCCCGTGTCGACGAACAGGGCGTCGTTCTCTGCGCGCCTGAAGCTTATCTCGTCTCCGCGTCCAACCTCGACGTGTTCGTCGCCGTCGACGACGACCGTCGCCGACTTCTCGATGAGCGTGGGGACGAGTCTCGTCTCGTCCCCGGAGCCGAGGACCCAAGGCGCGACGCTCATACGGAACGGCGCGAGAGGAACGACGAGACGCGACTCGACGCTTGGGTCGACAAGCGGTCCGCCGGCGCTCATCGAGTACGCCGTCGAACCCGTCGGTGTGGCGACGACCAGACCGTCGGCGCGGACGCTCTCGACGAGTTCATCATCATGGTAGACATCGAAACCCATTATCTTGGCGGGACGTGATGTCACGACGACAGTCTCGTTGAGCGCCGGTGGGAGGGGTTCGCCGTTGAC
Source organism: Halobacteriales archaeon (assembly GCA_046540135.1). GTDB lineage: Archaea > Halobacteriota > Halobacteria > Halobacteriales > Halorutilaceae > Halorutilus. The sequence goes on along the minus strand of JBKHFQ010000127.1, from coordinate 1,254 downwards.
CTCAACGGCGATACGCGCGCGGTGTTCGACATCGTAGCCGTCGAGTATCTCGGCAACCTTGTCGAGCGCCTCGTCGGAGGTCGCGCCCGCGAGGAAGCCGACGCGCCCCGTGTTTATGCAGAGAACGGGGACGGGGTCATGCATCTGCTTGAACGTGCGCAGGACGGTTCCATCGCCGCCGACCGCGAGAACAACGTCGACGGTGTCCTCCATCTCAGCGATAGGGACGCCGTCCTCGCCTAGGACCTCGGCGGTTTCGAGGTTGACGACGACATCGACGCCTCTGTCTTCGAGAAAGTCTATGAGACGCGCGACTACGGCACGTGACTCATCAAGACGGCGCGCGTGCTCCTCGCTCTTGGGTTGGTAAGCCGTCCCGCGGACGTAGTAAGAGACGATTCCAACCCTCATCCCGACACCCCCAGTACGCCGAGCGTGCTTTCGTGCGCCTTCGGGTTCGCGGCGACGACGCTGGAGCGTTGTTCGGGCGTAACGACCTGGTGTAGCTCGTCGCCGTATCCGTCGGTAACGACGCCGCCCGCCTCCTCTATGACGAGCTTTGCCGCGGCGAAGTCAACGACGCGGAGGTAGGCGCGCATGTCTACGAACGCGTCGAGGCGTCCCGCGGCGACGTAGCAGAGTTCGAGGCTCGAACAGCCGAGGAGGCGCAAACGGTCGAACTCCGTGGGGTCGAAGCCCTCAATGTTGTAGACGCCGCCGACGGTCATCTTTGCGGGCGTCGACTCGTCGGAGACGGAGACGCGCTCGCCCTCGAAGTACGCGCCTTCGCCGCGCTCTGCGGTGTACGACCTGCCGGTGTTGAGTTCGCGGACGTAGGCGTACTGCATGTCGTCGACCGAGTCGCCGTCCGCAACACCGACCGAAACGGCGTGGAGCGGAATACCGTGGGTCGCGTTGTACGTGCCATCGACGGGGTCAAGAACGAGCGTGTGTGTCGGGTCGCCGTAGACGCGTTCGCCCGCCTCCTCGGTCACGACACGGAGGTCGTCGTAGTCGTCGACGACTTCAAGGGCGCGCTCCTCCGCGACGTGGTCTATCCGTTTCGTGGGCGTTCCGTCCGCCCCCATACCGACGACCTCGCCGCCGCCCGCGTCGCCGAGCGCGGGTTCGACGACCTCCTGAACGGCGTCGGCTATCTCCTTACAGAGGTCCAGCATCTAGCCGACATGCGTGGGGGCGCGTCTTACGTTTTCCGGAGAAGAACGCTACAGACCGCCGCTCGCTTCCGTATCC